>DATLFF010000125.1:0-2040 GCA_035524915.1 Gemmatimonadota bacterium
CTTACGGGCGTCCTGATGGCGCTGTTCATGGCCAATGCCGGTGGCGCCTGGGACAACGCGAAGAAGTACATCGAGAGCGGGTTCCTGGGCGGCAAGGGATCGGACGCCCACAAGGCGGCGGTCGTCGGGGATACGGTGGGCGATCCGTTCAAGGATACGTCGGGACCGTCGATGAACATTCTGATCAAGCTGATGAGTGTGGTGTCCCTGGTCCTCGCCCCCTGGTTCATTGCGTAGACGGCTGAAAACGGGCGCTGAGCGCCTTGAAAGCCCGTGACTCGACCGTGAGCGCGGCGCTGCTGGAGGGGCGGGGAATCGGGCGGCGATCAGAGAGTGGGGCGTGGCTCCTGGAGGACGTGTCGCTGCGCGTGGCGCCGGGGGAGCGGGTGGCGGTCGTCGGCTCGTCGGGGGCCGGCAAGTCGCTCCTCCTGCGGGCACTCGCCGGTCTTGATCCGGTCCAGGCGGGAGAGGTCCTCTGGCACGGCCGGACGGTGGCTGCCGACGGGATGCCGGCGTTCCGCGCCCGCGCGGTCTACCTCCACCAGCGCGCCGTATCGTTCGCCGGATCCGTGGCAGAGAACCTCCGCCTTCCCTTCATCCTCGCCGTCCATGCCGGACGAGCCTGGGAGCCCGACCGGGCGGCGGCACGGCTCGAGTCGCTCGGGCGCGGGCCGGACTTCCTCGACAAGCCGACGCGCGATCTCTCGGGGGGTGAGGCGCAGATCGTGGCCTTCCTGCGGGCGATCCAGCTCGACCCCGAAGTTTTGCTCCTCGACGAGCCGACGGCGGCCCTCGACCCTGAGGCGGCGGGCTCGATCGAAGCCCTCGTGCGGAGCTGGCACGCCGAGCTCCCCGGGCGCGGGCTGGTATGGGTCGGCCACGATCGCGAGCAGGCCGGGCGCATGGCCGATCGCGAGATCCGGCTCCGGGCCGGCCGGCGGGTCGCGTGAGCGCGGCCTACATCGACCTCTCGCTCTCGCAGGTCGCCCTCGCCGCGGCCCTGATCCTCGTCAACGCGGCGATCTCGATGGCCCTGTCCCTCGGGATGGAGCGGCGACTCCTCGTGGCCGCGGTACGGACCGTCGTCCAGCTGGCCCTGATCGGACTCGTCCTCGACTGGGTGTTCGCGGTCCGCAACCCGTGGATCGTCGTGGCCTTGATGGCGGTCATGGCCCTGGTGGCCGGGGTCGCCGCGGTGCGGCGAACCGACCACCGCTACCGGGGGATCTGGCTCAACAGCGTGGGCTCGATCTTCGCCAGCTCGTGGCTCGTGACCGGAGTGGCGCTGGTGGCGATCGTGCGGGTGCGGCCGTGGTACGACCCCCAGTACGCGATCCCGCTCCTCGGGATGGTGCTCGGCAACACGCTGAACGGGATCTCGCTGGGACTCGATCGGCTGACCGAGGAGCTCAGCGCGCGGCGCGATCGCGTGGACGCGCTGCTCGCGCTCGGCGCGACCCGCTGGGAGGCGGCACGGGAGCCCGTGCGCAGCTCCGTCCGGACCGGGATGATCCCGATCATCAACTCGATGATGATCGTCGGCATCGTCTCGATCCCCGGAATGATGACCGGCCAGCTGCTGGCGGGCGTCGACCCGCTCAACGCCGTCGAGTACCAGATCGTGATCATGTTCCTGATCGCCTCGGCGACCGCCCTCGGAACCGTGGGCGTGGTCCTGCTCGGATACCGGCGGCTGTTCAGCCCCGCCCATCAGTTCCTGTACCAGGAGATCCGCCAACGGGTCTGAACCTACGCCCGTTGTGGGAATCCTCCGACGTCTTTACCTTCTCGGTGGTCAAGGAGGACTCGCGTCCCGGCGTCCAGGAGGTCAGATGGGGGAGGAACTCGTCTCACGCGCGCCCGAGGGCGGGCCCGAGTGGCTCGAGAGCTGGCTGGGAGCCGCGCTGGCGGTCGGCCGGAGCCATCTGGATCTCTCGCTCAAGGACGCGTGCCGGGAATTGGCCCGCGTGTCCGACAAGACGCTGATGAAGTGGGAGTCGGGAGACCGGCTCCAGCCGCTGACGTATGCCGTCGAGCTCG
>DATLFF010000126.1:0-2200 GCA_035524915.1 Gemmatimonadota bacterium
TGGCCGAAGAGAACGTGCCGGTTCGTGGGCACGTAATCGACGCCGTCCTCGAAGCGGTGGGCGGGCGTCACGAAATCGGGGTCGAGCCGGTACACGTGGCGGGCGATGTAGCGCGAGTACAGGAGGTAGCCGGTGGCGAAGGCCGACAGACCGGCGATCAGGAGCAGGATCGAGCTCATGGCAGCAGCACGGGTGGTGACCTTTCCGAGGGACGGCGAGTAGAATGCGTCCGGTCGGCGGCGACGACAAGCGGAACGGCGGAGCGACGGATGGGAAGCACGACCCGGCGGGGACGGACGCGGCGGCCGGACGGCTGGCGGAGAGCCGTGGGACGCGGACCACGGAGGCTGGCGCGGGGAGCGGCGCTCGGGCTCGTGACGTCCGCGGCATCCGTGGCGGGGGCGGTGGCGCAGGGCGGGCCCGCGGAGGAGGTCGCCGGGGGCTCCGCCGCGCGCCCCATCCGCGAGATCATCCGGACGCGGATCGAGGCGGGGACCGGTGCGGTCGCGCCGGTGATGATCGTGCAGGACGAGCGGATCCACGCGGCGACGGAGCTGCCGCTGTTCTACGAGAGCCGGGGCTTCCTGCCCGCGTGGGTGACGGAAGACGGGCCGACGGCGGCGGCGGACAGCGCGCTTCGGGCCATCGAGGAGGCGGAACGCGAAGGGCTCGAGCCGACGAACTACCACCTGCGGCGGATCCGGTCCGTGTACGCGGACGCGCGGCGTGCGCGGCGGGCGGACAGCGTGCCGGACCGGACCCGGCTCGCGGACCTGGACCTGCTCCTGACGGACGCGTTCCTGCTCTACGGCGCCCACCTGGTCGGCGGTGTGGTCGACCCCGTGACCATGCACCCCGAGTGGACCGCGTCGCGGCGGGAGGCGGACCTGGTTGCGCTGCTGGATTCCGCGCTCTCCACGGGGCGCATCCGGGCGGCGCTCCAGACGCTGCTTCCGCGGCACCCGGCGTACCTCCGGCTGCGGGAAGCGCTCCACCGCTACCGGATGGTGGCGGCCGCGGGGGGCTGGCCCGAGCTGGGGGGCGCGACGCTGCGCCTGGGGTCGGAGGGGCCGGACGTGGCGCCGCTGCGTCGTCGTCTGGTCCTGGCGGGGGACCTGGCCGCAGGGCCCCCCGGCCAGGAGGACCACTTCGATGAGCAGGTCGAAGAGGCGGTGCGACGCTTCCAGCGACGCCACGGGCTGCCCCAGGATGGCGTGGCCGGGCTGGAGACCACCGGCATCATGAACACGCCGGTGGAGGAGCGGATCCGCGCAATCGTCCTCAACATGGAGCGCTGGCGGTGGCTCCCCCGGGACCTGGGGCAGCGCCACATCCTGGTGAACATCGCCGGGTTCGCGCTGGACGTCGTGGACGGGGACTCGACGGTGTTCACGAGCCGCGTCATGGTGGGGCACCGGTACCGGAAGACGCCCGTGTTCAGCGACCGCATGACCTACCTGGTCCTGAGCCCGACCTGGACCATTCCGCCGAACATCCTGGAGCAGGACAAGCTCCCGCTGATCCGCAGCGACCCCGGCTACCTGCGCGCCCACCGGATCCGGGTCCTCGCGCCCGACGGCAGCGAGGTGGACCCGCGGACGGTGGACTGGAGCACGATCACCGGGACGACGCGGCTCCGGTTCCGCATGGACGCCGGCCCGGAGAACCCGCTGGGGCGAGTGAAGTTCATGTTCCCCAACGCGCACCACGTCTACCTGCACGACACCCCGGACCACGAGCTGTTCGACCGGGCGGCTCGCACGTTCAGCTCCGGCTGCATCCGGGTCGAGCGGCCGTTCGAGCTGGCGGCCCTGCTCCTCCGCGACCAGCCGGCGTGGACACCCGCCCGGATCGAGACGGTGGTCCGGGGCGGCGTGGAGCGGACGATCCCGCTCGCCCGGCCCATCCCCGTTCACCTCCTCTACTGGACGGCCTGGGCGGAGCCCGACGGGAGCATCCATTTCCGGCGCGACATCTACGACCGCGATCCCGCGCTGGACGAGGCGCTCCGGATCCCGCCCCCCGTCGCCGCGGCGGACGGGCGCGGGCCGGCGGAGGGCGCGCGCCCTGCCGTGTTCACTCGGCCCTGAGCGCCTCCATGGGATCCACCGCGGCGGCCCGGCGGGCCGGCACCCAGCTGGCCAGTGCGACGGCGGCCAGCAGGACGGCCGCCACGGCGACGAACGTCAGCGGGTCGGCG
>DATLFF010000127.1:0-3735 GCA_035524915.1 Gemmatimonadota bacterium
CGAACGCCGGCTCCCCGCCGAAGATCCCGGTGAAAGCGAACAGGCCGAGGAACAGCGGCCAGATCGACAGGAAGAAGTAGTAGGCGACCTTGGCGGCCTCGCCCGTCAGGCCGTCCTCCCGCGCCTCACCGACGATCCGCCAGACGATTCCGAGGAACCGCCTCACCGGACCGGATCCAGCAGATCCCATTCCATCCCTCCTCGATCTGCGGCGGCGACAGGGTACCGGCCGGGCGGGGACCGCCGCAACGTTGCCGGGGGGCCCCGGGCGGGGGAATTTGGACCCGGCGGCACGCGTACTCCGTCCTGGAGGATCCGATGACCGATTCCGTCCCGAAGCGCGCCCTCGTCCCCTGTCCGCACTGCACCCGGGCGAACCGCATCGATCTGGGCCGCGTGGACGACCGCCCCCGGTGTGGCGAGTGCGGGCGGCCGATCCTCCTCGACCGGCCCATCCAGGTGTCCGACGCCGACTTCGACCGCGTCATCGGCGGATCCGACGTGCCCGTGATGGTCGACTTCTATGCCGACTGGTGCGGCCCCTGCAAGGTGATGGCGCCCGTGCTGGACGACTTCGCCGACGAGCGGCGCGGGCGGATCCTGGTGACCAAGCTCGACACCGACCGGAACCCGGCCACGGCCGGCCGGTTCGAAATCCGCGGGATCCCCACATTGATCGTCTTCGTGGACGGGGCGGAAGTCGCCCGCGAGACCGGCGCCGTCGGCAAGCGGCGGCTGGAGAGCCTCGCGACCGAAGCCGGAGTGAAGGGCGCCGCGTGAGCAGGCGCCTCGCGATCCTGGGCGGCGGACCGGTCGGCCTCGAGTGCCTGCTGCGGGCGGTCGCCGACGGCTGGGACGCGCGGCTCTACGAGCGGGAGCGGGTCGGCGCCCACGTCCGCGCGTGGGGGCACGTGCGGATGTTCTCGCCGTGGTCGATGAACCTCTCCTCGCTCGGCCGGGCGGCCGTCGGGGACGCCCTCCCGCCGGGCGACGCGCTGCCCACGGGAGAGGAGTACGCGGCCGCGTACCTGGATCGCCTGGCCGCGCTGCCCGCCCTCGCCGGCCGGATCGCCCTGGGGACCGAAGTCCTGGCGGTGGCGCGCGACGACCTCGGCAAGGACGAAGCGATCGGCGCCCCGGAGCGGACGCGCCGTCCGTTCCGGCTGCTCCTCCGGGACGACTCCGGGGAGCGCGAGGTTACTACAGATATAGTTGTAGACGCCACCGGGGTCTTCGGCGCCCACAACTGGCTCGGCGCCGGAGGCGCCCCGGCGGTGGGCGAGACCGCGGCCGGCGCGCGGATCGAGTACCGGCTCCCGGACCTGGAGGGGCGGGACCGGGCGCGGTTCGCCGGGCGCCGGGTCGTCGTCGTGGGGGCCGGCCACTCCGCCGCGACCGCGGTGGGCGCGCTGGCGGACGTCGCGGCCGCGGCGCCCGGCACTCGCGTGGCGTGGGTCACGCGCGCCGACCGGGAGCGGCCGGTGGTCGAGGTGTCCGGCGACCCGCTCACCGAGCGGGCGCGGGTCACCGGCCGCGCCAACGCGATCGCCGCCGCGGCCGCGCCCTGGCTCGAGCAGGTACCCGGCGCCCGGGTCCGGGCGCTGGTACCGGACGGCGCCGGCGTCCGGGTGGAGGTCGAGAACGGCGGCCCCGTGGCGCTCGAGGCCGACATCGTGCTGGCGCTGGTCGGCTACCGGCCGGATCCCGGCCTCGCCCGCGAGCTCCAGGTCCAGATCTGCTGGGCGACGGAGGGGACGTACCCCCTGGCCGCCGCGCTCCTGGCGCGGGAGGGCGGCGCCGCCGACTGCCTGGCGGCCGGCGGGCTGGGTCCCGACACGTTGGTGCACCCCGAGCCGGGATACTTCGCGATCGGCGCCAAGTCCTACGGCCGCAACCCCGACTTCCTGATCCGGGCGGGAATCGAACAGGTGGACCAGCTGTTCGGCATCCTGGGAGGCGAGGCCTGAGCGTGGCCGGCGTGCGGATCCTCGTCGTGGGAGATCCGGTCGCCGCCCGGGAGATGGGGGTCCGGCTGGCGACGGTGGGCTACGTGGAAGCGACGATCGCCGCCTCCGGGGCCGAAGCCGTAGCCACCGCGGCCCGATCGGCGCCGGATCTGATCCTGATGGACGCGGCGCCGGGTGAAATGGACGGCATGGCGGCCGTCGACGCCATCCGGCGCCAGCACTCGATTCCGACCCTGTTCGTGACCACCGAGTCCGGCCCGCCGAGTCCGGCGGAGCCCACCCGGGCCGTCCCGCGGAACGTCCTCGAGCGGCCCTTCAGCGACCGCGAGCTGGGCCTGGCCATCGAACTGGCGCTCCGCCGCCACGACGCGGAGGAGGCGGTCCACGAGCTGGATCGCTTCTTCTCGGCTTCGATCGACCTGTTCTGCTTTCTCGATTTCAACGGCTACTTCCGGCGACTCAACCCCGCGTGGGAGACGACGCTGGGGTTCACGCTCGAAGAGCTCATGTCCCGGCCGTTCATCGAATTCGTCCACCCCGACGACCGCGAGCGGACGCTGACTCAGAACGCCCGGGTGCGCACGGGCGACCAGGCGATGGGATTCGAGAACCGATACCTGTGCAAGGACGGCTCGTACCGGTGGCTTCACTGGAACGCTGCCTCCCGGATTGCCGGAGTCATCTACTCGGTCGCGCGGGATGTCACCGAGCAGAAGCGCGCCGAGGAGGAGCGGGCGCTTCTGACGCGCACCCTGGAGGCGTCACTGGCGGAGGTGAGAGCGCTCCAGGACATATTGCCGATCTGCATGTACTGCAAGCAGATCCGGGACGACAAGGATTACTGGCATTCCGTCGAGAGCTACATCTCGCGGCACACGAACACCCGGTTCAGCCACGGCATCTGCCCGAGCTGCTTGGCCACCGAGGTCGAGCCGATGCTGAAGGAGCTCGAGGACCGGTAGGCAGAGCGGTCAGTCGGGGCTCCACCCCTCGTTGTCGGGGTCGAGCGTGGCGTCGGGGCGGCGAAGCTCAACCGGGCACGACTCCCCGCCGGCCTAGGGCCGGACCAGCGGCCGGGAGTCCCCTCCGCTCTCGATCCGGCCGCCCGAATCGTAGGGAAGCTCCGTGTCCCCCAGCCCGTCGCCGTCCGTATCCGCTCCCGCGTAGTCGCTCCAGTGGTTCCCTCCCAGGCACGGCCCGCCCAGCACGTTCGTCGCCCCCCCGCACGACGGCTCCACGTTCCAGAGGTTCGGACGGTCGCTCACGGCGTTCACCGCGTTCTCGAGCACGTTGTCGTGGACGACGTTTCCCTGCGAGGCGGTGATGACGACGCCGAAATCGTTCTCCGTCACGAAATTTCCCCGGAGGGTGTTTCCGTCGGATCCCTCCAGGAGCCGGATCCCCCACGTGTTCCTCTCGGAGAGGTTCCCCTGATAGAGGTTGCCCACGGCGGAGTGCTGCCGAAGTCCCTCGAGGTTGTCGCGAACCTCGTTGTCCCGGATCACGTTCGTGTCCGCGCCGCCCCCCATGTAGATGCCGTAGAAGGCGTTATCGAACGAGACGTTGTTCGTGACCAGGTTCCCGATGGTGCCGGAGAAGGAGAGGTAGAGGCCGCTGTTCCCGTTCCGCCGCGCCGTGTTCCCCTCGAGCGTGTTGTCGGGGGAGGAGCGGACGTAGATCCCGTGGTCCCCGTTCCCCTCGACGTGGTTCGCCTGGAGCGCTCCGCCGGAGCCGTACCGGAGGTAGATGCCGTAGCGGACATTGTCCA
>DATLFF010000128.1:0-4167 GCA_035524915.1 Gemmatimonadota bacterium
GGGCTGCGGCCTGCCGGGCCGCCCACCGGCGCGTCCGCCCCTCGCCTCCATCCGCTTCCGGGGAGGTTCCCCGCGAGGTATGCGTCGGCGCGGCGTCCTCCCCCGACCCTACGGGCAGCAGCGCGACTCCCACGTCGGCCCCCCGGGCGACCAGGGCGGCCGCCGCCGCGCCGTCGCGGGCGACCGATCCCCGCAGGTCGTCGGCGTGCCGGCAGCGGATCTCCGGGGCGTGCGCCGAGCCCGGCAGGACCTCCACCTCGATCGGCCAGACGGACTCCCGCCCTTCGCTCCGGAGAAGCCCGCGCACCGCGTCCTTCAGCGCGATCCGCTCCGCCAGCCACTCGTTCCGCGGGCGCGGCGGCAGGGACTCGTAGATCCCGCGTTCGCTCCGCGTCAGATAGCGCCGGGCGAAATAGTCGCGGGTCGACATCTTCTCGAACGGGTCGGGCAGCCACCACAGACCCGGCGCCCCCGGCACCGGCAGCGCCAGCGGGTTGCGCTCGGCGAACTGGATCACGTGCCACATCCGCTCGTCGCTCCGCATCCGCCGATCGGCCCACCCCTCGATCCGGGCCCACACCTGTCCCGCGCGCGAGAGCTCGATGTCGCCCTTCACCTGCCACTCGCCGAAGTGCCCGATGCGCACCACGCAGTCGAACCGCTCGCCGGGCGCGGGGTCGGGGCCGTGGAAGTCGATCCGGTCCACCAGGATCGGCACCCCCACCCGGTCGCGCGTGGTGTGGGCGCGGATCCAGTAGCCCATCACCTGGCCCGCCCCGTCGAGGAGCGAGCCGGGCGCCTCGAGGCTCGTCACCTCGCCCCGGATCCCTTCTCGCGAGATCGCGTGGAGCCCGGTCACCGCCTGGTACCGCGGCCCGTGGAACATGAGCCGCTGGGCGTACATCTCCTCCGGCGTCATCTCGATCGGCCGCTCGCCCTCCAGCGTGGCGGAGTCCACCGGCGGCGGCGGCGGATAGTCCGGCGCCATGCGGACCACCGCGTCCGTGTAGTCCCCGATCGCCACGCGGACCCGGCCGGCCCCGTCGGGCTCCGCCCGGATCTCGATCTCCACCGGTTCGTCCACCGCCACCCAGCGCCGCGCCCGCACCGACTCGACCCCGACCGCGCGGAGGCCGGGGGCCGCCTCGCGCGCCGCGTCCATCATCATCGATATCGACATGGTGAGCGGGGCGAGCGGATATCCGTCGCGCGGATCGGGCCAGTCCGGCGGCAGGGAATAGAACGAGTGGTCGACCAGCCACGGACACGTCTCGAGCGAGAGCGTGACCCGCTTCCGCAAGATCGGGGTCGCCGGCGCGGCCGGGGCGTCCGTCGCGGGAGCCGGCGGCGCGGCCGGGCTTTCCCGCGGACGGCTCCGGAGGGCTCCCTCGATCTCGCGATGCGCGTCCTCGATGGCTCGCGACAGCCGGCGGAACTCCGCGAGGACGGGGTCGTCCGCGACATCGTCCCGCCGCTCGACCCCGTTGCGGGGCTGGCCGTTCCCCGCCTCGAGCGTGACGAGCGGCGCCCCCAGGGATACGCGGACGGGCCGCCCGGACCAGGCCGCGGGCCCCGGACGCGGGCGGAGGAGGCGGCGGTAGCGCACGCCCGCGCCCTCGACCCACAGCATGGCGACGGTGCGGCGTAGCTGCTCCAGGCCCGGACGACCGCGCGCCGAGGCGCGAAGCGACCGGTGAGGCAGCTCCCGCAGGGTATCGTCGACGAATCCGGCGAGGCTCCCGGAACCGACCTGCAGGAACCCGCGGACGCCTTCAGCGTGGAGCCGCAGGACCGTCTCGCGGAAGCGGACCGGACGGAGGAGGTGTTCGACCACGCGGCGGCGCATCGCGCCCGGCTCGACCGGGAAGGGCGCGGCCGTGGTCGCCGACCACAGGGGACGCTCGGGCGGCCGGAACTCGACGCCGGCGACGAGCGCCTCGACCTGCTCCAGCGCCCGGCCCCGCAGGTGCGGCGTGTGGAAGCCGCTCTGGAAGCTCAGCCGGTGGAACAGCACGCCCGCGCCGGCCAGCCGCGAAACGGCGGCCTCGATCGCGGGCCCGGGGCCGCACAGGATCGACTGGTGCGGGCAGTTGTCGAGCGCCAGGTGGACGTCCTCGACGCCTGCGAGGAGCCCCGTGGCGCGCTCGCCGTCGACGGCCGCCATCAGGAACTCCACGTCGGGGAACTCGAACCGGCCGGGCTCGGCCATCGCCACCAGCTCGTCCACCGCCTCGAGCGGGATCGCGCCGGCCGCCACCATGGCCGACCACTCCCCCACGCTGTGTCCCACGAGGGCCCGCGGGACGATTCCCAGGTCCTCTTCGAGGATACGGGTCAGCAGGAGGCTCCCCCGCACGATCCCGGCCGCCGCCCCCTCGAGGTCCGACCGGGCCGCCGCCACCTCCGCTTCGCGGCCGAAGCGGCGCGCCACCTCAGCCAGGTCCTCGGGCGGTCCGGCATCCACGCCGGGGTAGAGGAACGCGATCCCCGCCCCGTCGGCCAGGAGGCCGCGGGGGGTGAACAGCAGGCGACCCGTCCGGTCGTGCCACGGCCGGCCACTCCGAACGACCTCACGCGCTTCGTCGATCGCCTCCGGCGAGGGGTCGAGGAGCGCGAGCCGGACGGGACCGTCTCCCGGCGTCCAGGGCCCCTCGTCCAAGCGCCGGAGGAGCTCTTCCGGCGTCGCCGCCGCGATCAGAACCGCCTCCCCGGCCGTCTCCGCCGCGCGCCGGCCCCGCGCGGCCGGCGCGGCGTCGTCGGACTCGAGGAGGACGTGGGCGTTGATGCCGCCGAAGCCGAAGGCGTTGACGCCCGCGCGAATCGGCCCCGGACCCTCCCACGGCTCGGCCGCGGCCAGCGTCCGGAATCGGGTCCGCTCGAGCTCGGGGAGCGGGTCTTCGCAATGGAGCGTGGGCGGCAGGATCCGGTGGTGGATCGCCAGCGCGGCCTTGATGAGACCGGCCGCGCCCGCGGCCGGCATCGTGTGTCCGATCATCGACTTGACCGATCCGAGGATGGCCCGCCGACCGTTCGTCGGGGGCCCGAATACGCGACGCAGGGCCTCCACCTCGGCCCGATCGCCCACGGGAGTCGCGGTGCCGTGGGCCTCGATCAGCCCGACCGCGCCGGGGTCCCGCGGGTCCAGTCCGGCCACCTGCCACGCCCGCTCGATCGCCAGCACCTGGCTCTCGACCCGCGGGTTCATGAGACTCGTGCCGCGGCCGTCGCTGGACGTCCCGGTCCCCCGCACCACGGCGTAGATCCGGTCGCCGTCCCGGCGCGCGTCCTCGAGGCGCTTGAGCACCACGATCCCCACCCCCTCGCCGATCAGGAGCCCGTCCGCCGCGCGGTCGAAGGGACGGATCTCCTGTCGCCGGCTGAGCGCCCCCATCTGCGCGAAGACCACCCAGAACACCAGGTCCTGCGCCACGTGCACGCCGCCGGCCAGGGCCAGGTCGCAGCGCCCGGCGGCGAGGTCGGCGGCGGCCCGATCCACGGCGATCAGCGAGCTGGCGCACGCCGCGTCGATGGTGTAGGCGGGGCCCCGGATGTCCAGCCGGTTGGCGATCCGCGAGGCGGCCAGGTTGGGGACGAGACCGATCATCGCGTCGGGCCCGAGGTTCTGCACCTGGGCGCGGTACTCGCGACGGGCGCGCCCCACTTCCTCGTCGGAGGCCTGGGGCACGAGCCCTCGCACGCTCTCACCCAGCTCGCGCGCCGTCCGGACCGCCTGCAGCAGGCGGACCTGCCCGGGACTCACGTACCCGCCCCGGCCGAGGATCACCGCCGTGCGCTCGCGCGGGAAATCCTCCGACCGTCCGGCGTCGGCGAGCGCGCGCGCGGCGGTCTCCAGCGCCAGAAGCTGGTCGGGCTCGACCGCCTCGACCGTGGCGGGCATCATGCCCCAGCGGAGCGCGTCGAACTCCGCGAAGTCGTCGATGAAGCCGCCGCGGCGGCAGGGCATCTGGTCGATCGAGCCGGAGTCGGCGGGGTCGAAGGGGAGGTCCGACCAGCGCGCGGGGGGAACCTCCTGGATCGCGTCCGCCCCCGACTCGATGGCGCGCCGGTAGCCGTCGAGGTCCGGAGCGCCCGGGAACACCCCGGCCATCCCCACGATCGCGATCTCGGGTGCGGAAGGCCGGGCCATCGGAGTGATCCGTTCGGCTC
>DATLFF010000129.1:0-9657 GCA_035524915.1 Gemmatimonadota bacterium
ACATCATGCAGGCCACGCAGCGCGGCTGCCCGTCGGGGCGCTTCGTCAGGTAGTGGCGGCCGCGGAACCGGTGGCCGTAGTCGCGCCGCTCCTCCGGGTACAGGATCGTGGGCAGCCGGCTCGGCCGCAGGATGTTCTTCAGGAAGTTCCGCATCGTCGTGGCCAGGCCGACCGCGATGGCCGGTAGGTAGATGCGGTTCATCCACGCCCGCGGACCCCTCTCGTGCAGGATCGCATCGGCGTCCAGGACCACTACGTCGTCGGGGTCGATCGGCATTCGCCTCACCTCACGCGAAATAGAGAACCAGGGCCGTGACGAACACGTTCGCGAGCGCGAGTGGAAGGAACGTCTTCCACCCGAGATCCATCAGCTGGTCGTAGCGGAACCGCGGGAGCGTCCAGCGGACCCAGATGAAGAACCACAGGATCACGGCCGTCTTGGCGGTGAACGTCCCCACCTGGATCAGCGCCGTCGGAATCGCCCCCACCGTCTCGCGCAGCACCGCGCCCGTCACGCCGGGGATCTGCCAGCCACCCAGGAAGAGCGTCACGATCAGCATCGACCCCGTCACCATCGCCATGTACTCGGCCATGAAGAAGAGCGCGAACTTCATGCTCGAGTACTCGGTGTGATATCCGACCACGAGCTCGTTCTCGGCCTCCGGCAGGTCGAACGGGAGCCGGTTCGACTCGGCGAAGATGGCCACAGTGAACAGGATGAACGCGAGCGGCTGGGTCACGATTCCCCACTTGGGGAGCCAGCCGAACAGCAGCTCTCCCTGTCCCACCACGATCTCGTCCAGCTGGATCGCCCCGTAGATCATGAGGATCCCGACGACCGACAGGGCCAGCGAGAGCTCGTAGGAGATCATCTGGGCGCTGGAGCGGATCCCGCCGAGCAGCGAGTACTTGTTGTTCGACGACCAGCCCGCCAGCACGATCCCGTAGACCGACAGCGACGCCAGCGCGAACACGTACAGGATCCCGACGTTTAGATCCGCCACCATCAGCGTGATCGTGCGCCCACCGATCTCCAGCGCCTCGCCGAACGGGATCACGGCGAACGCCATCGTGGCCGGCACCAGGAGCATCACCGGCGCCAGGATGTAGAACGCCTTGCTCGCGTGGCCGGGGACGTAGTCCTCCTTCCACATGAACTTGACCACGTCCGCCAGCGGCTGGACGAGCCCGAACAGCGTGATCCCCGCGATGTTCACGCGGTTCGGCCCCAGCCGGTGCTGGATGAACGCGGCGCCCCGGCGCTCCACCCACACGAGGATCGGCACGGCGTTCAGCACCATCAGGAAGACGATGGTGGCCTTGAGGATGGAGATGCCGGCGCCGGTCCAGTCCATCAGGGGGTCGGCCGGCTTATGAGAATGGCTCGGGTCATCCGATGTTGGGGGCGCGGACGCCCGGACGCGGGTCGGCCCCGACGGGAGACGTCGATTCCTGCTCGTAGCCGCGGAGCCAGATCCCCTGGTCGCCGACCTGCTCGAGCGAGAGCCCGGCGAACGCGGGGGCGGCCTCGGCCACGCGCGCGAACGCCTCCGCCGGGCCGGCCGCGGGGGCGTCGCCGGCGATGGCGGCCCGGATCTCCTCGAACACCCGCCACGCCGGGCGGCTCGCCTCGTAGGGCGTCAGCGCGGCCTGGAACCGCTGGACCCGGCCGGCGTGGTTCGTGAACGTTCCCTCACGCTCCACGTGGACGCAGGTCGGGAGCACCAGATCGAAGACCTCGAGGCCCGGGACCTCGCGCGGGCCGGCGAACACTGCCCACTCGGCCTTCTCGATCGCCTTCCGGCCCGCCTCGCCCAGCGCCTCGGGGCTCCAGCCGCACACGATCAGCCCGCGGAGCCGGCCCGCGGCGGTCTCGCTCAGGATCGACGCCACCGCGCTCTCCGAGCCGGCGAGGCCCAGGATCTCCAGCGCCCCCCGCGTGTTGGCGTGGGGGTCCCGCCGGATCAGGATCCCGTCCACCAGCTCGTCCACTCCGCGCCAGGAATCGTCGGCGCGGAAGTCGATCCGGTCCCCGCCGGCGGCCCGGACGAGCGCGGCCAGCGCGGCCAGGTCCTCGTTCGAGAGGTCCGGATGGGCGATCGCGGCGACCGATCCGCCGAGCCGGCCGAGCCCTTCGGCCGCGCGCCGGACCGCCTCCTCCCACCCGAGCGGCTCAACGCCGGCGGTCGGCTCCACCAGCCGGTCGGACGTGTCGGCCATCCGGGCGTGAGAGAGCCGGCCGGGATCGCACATCCAGGAGTCGTTCACGGCATCGTTGTAGCGCGGGCGATAGCGGTACAGCTCGTTCTCGGCGGTGTCGGCGTAGACGTTGCAGCCGGTCGAGCACTCGGGGCAGACCGAATGCGTGCTCTCCAGATAGTAGACGCGCTTGCGGAAGCGGAAGTCGTTCGAGGTCAAGGCCCCGACCGGGCAGATATCGGTGTAGTTGAGCGCGTACTGGGTCCCGATCGGGCGGTCGTCGAACGTCATGATCTCGGAGTGGTCGGAGCGGTGCGCGATCACGAAGTCGGCGGTCCCGGCGATCTCCTCGCCGAAGCGCACGCAGCGCGTGCACAGCACGCACCGCTCGGCGTCCAGCGTGATCGGTCCCAGGTCCTTCACCTTGTCCTTGTGGACCCGTTCGATCGGCAGCGGGACGTACTTGCCGACCTCCAGGTAGTACCGCTGCAGGTAGCACTCGCCGACCTGGTCGCAGACCGGGCAGTCCAACGGGTGGTTCTTGAACTCGAACTCCATGACCCCCTGGATCGCTTCGCGCACGGAGTCGGTGTCGAACCTGACCGCCATGCCGTCCGCCACCACCGCGGTGCAGGAGGGCTGGAGCTTCCCCTGCCCCTCCACCTCGCACAGGCACATCCGGCAGTTGGCGGGGATCGAGAGGTCGCGGTGGTAGCAGAAGTGGGGGGGCGTGTAGCCGGCCTGCTCGGAGGCCTGGAAGATGGTCGATCCCTTGGGGACCTTGACCGCCACGCCGTCGATCGTGACGGCGACCAGATCGCCGGCCGGGGCCGTCTCGCCGGGCGGAACGGGCAGCGTCTCGGCCGCGCGCTCGGGCGGCACCTCCTCCGGCTGGCGCTCCAGCGGCAGCACGGTCGCGGGGGGCAGGATCGACGACAGATCGGCCGGCCGGCGGCGCTCGCCCCCGTAGGCGGTGTCCTTCTCGGTCCCGACGTTCCTTCTCCTCGCGCTCCTCGGTGGGTCGCTCCGGGTGTCATCACGCCGCCGGCAGCACGTGCTTGTGGCGGTCCACGGCCGCGGTCAGCGCGTCCATGTCCACCGGCTCGGGGCAGAGTGCGGCGAACTCCTCGGGGAAGCGCTGGATGTACGAGATGGCGGGCCACGCCAGCGCGTCGGCCAGCGCACAGATCGTCTTGCCGGCCATGGCGTCGGAGAGCCGCAGGATCTGCTCCAGGTCGGCCTGCGTGCCGCGGCCGTCCAAAAGCCGCCCGACCAGCTGCTCGATCCAGCCGCACCCCTCGCGGCACGGCGTGCACTGGCCGCACGACTCGTGGGTGTAGAAGTGGGCCAGGTTGTGCAGGCAGTCCGGGATCGAGGCGTGGTCGCCGATCACGATGAAGCCGCCCGAGCCCACCATGCTGCCGGCCGCCCGGAGCCCCTCGTAGTCCATCTTCGCGCCCACGCACATCCCGACGGTCATGATCGGGACCGACGAGCCGCCCGGGACGAGGGCCTTGAGCCCCACGCCCTCCATCATGCCGCCGCACTCGTTTTCCAGGAACTCCATCAGGTCCACGCCCAACTCGACCTCGTAGACCCCGGGCCGGTTGATCGGTCCCGAGCACGACCACATCTTGGTGCCGCGCGACTTCTCGGTCCCCCAGCGGGCGTACTCGTCGCCGCCGTGCTCCACGATCCACGGCACCACCGCCAGCGTCTCCGTGTTGTTGATGACCGTGGGACACTGGAAGAGCCCCTCGACCGCCGGGAACGGCGGCTTGTTGCGGGGCATCGCCTTCTTCCCCTCCAGCGACTCCAGGAGCCCGGTCTCCTCGCCCGCGATGTAGGCGCCGGCGCCGAAGTGGACCACCATGTCCAGGTCGACGTCGGAGCCCATGATCCCCTTCCCCAGGTACCCCTTCGCGTAGGCCTCGTCCACCGCGGCCTGGAACCGCCGGAGGGGGAAGGAGAACTCGCCGCGGAAGTAGTTGAAGGCGAGCTTCGCGCCGATCGCGACCGAGGCGATCGCCATCCCCTCGAGGACCGCGTGCGGGTCGCGCTCGAGGAGCCAGCGGTCCTTGAAGGTGCCGGGTTCCGACTCGTCGGAGTTGCAGACCAGGTACTTCGGCTTCTCCGAGTCCCGCGGGATGAAGCCCCACTTGGTTCCGGTGGGAAAGCCGGCGCCCCCGCGGCCGCGGAGACCCGACTTCTTGACCTCCTCGACGATCGCCACCCGGTCCATACCGAGCGCCTTCCGGAGCGAGCGGTAGCCGCCCGCGGCCTCGTAGGCCTCCAGCGTGTGTCCGTCGTCGGGGCGGTCGAGGCCCCGCTGCATCAGGATCTTCGGCGCCGCCACTACGTCGCCTCCGGCATCATCGCGCGGAACTCCGCGTCGGAGGGCCGCTCGTAGACGACCGGATCCACGTCCTCCCACTCGGGCTCCCGCGAGCGCAGCTCCGCCAGGAGAGCGTCCACCCGCTCAGGCGTCAAGTGCTCGTAGAACTTGAGGTTGCACTGCATCATGGGTGCCGTGCCGCAGGAGGCCAGGCACTCGACCTCCTGGAGCGTGAACGTCCCGTCGGCGGTCGTCTCGCCCGGCTCGATCCCCAGCCGCTCCCGCAGGTGGTCCACGATCCGCCGCGCCCCCATCAGCTCGCACGACAGCGTGCGGCAGACCTGGAGCTTGTGCTTCCCCACCGGCCGGTCGTCGAACATGGTGTAGAAGGACACCACCGCCTGCACCTTGGCCGGCGACGTCCCCAGCCGCTCCGCCACCCATTCCATCGCCCCCGGCGAGATCCACCCCCGCTCCTCCTGCACCACCCATAACACCGGCAGCATCGCCGCCAGCGGCCGCGGATACCGCGCCACGATCCGATCCACCCGCTCGATCCCCCCAGGACTCAGCACGCTTCCACCTCTACCGATGCATTCGAAGGATCGATCAAAACGGTCGAGATGCGTCCGATCGTGACGAGTCGGCGTCCGAGGCGCACTACTGTGCGCCGCAGGACGACGCGAGGAGGGATCGGGCGCAGATCGGCCGTTTTCATCGATCCAACTCCCCGGCGATGATGTTCAAGCTGCCCAGGATCGCCACGATGTCGCTCAGCATGTGCCCCTCCAGCGTGACCCCGATGTTCTGGTAGATCGCGAAGCAGGGGGCGCGGCAGTGGATCCGGTAGGGCATCCCGCCGCCGTCGGAGACCAGATAGAACCCCAGCTCGCCGTTCCCGCCCTCGGTGTAGGAGTAGACCTCGCCGGGGGGCACCTGGATGCCCTCGAACACCTGCTTGAAGTGGGCGACCATCCCCTCGATCGTGTTGTAGACGTAGTGCTTGGGCGGCGGCGAGACGGCCCAGTCGTCCACGTTGACGGGCCCGTCCGGCAGGTCGTCGAGCGCCTGCTCCACGATCCGCAGCGACTGCCGCATCTCCTCCATCCGCACCAGGTAGCGGTCGTAGACGTCCCCGGTCGTGCCGACCGGCACCTTCCAGTCGAACTGGTCGTAGTCGTGATACGGGTGGGCCTTGCGGACGTCGTAGGGCACCCCGGTGGCGCGCAGGCACGGCCCCGTCCAGCCCCAGTCGATCGCGTCCGCCTGCGAGATCGCGTGGACCCCGCGGGAGCGGCCGTGGAAAATCCGGTTCCGCGTGATCAGCTTGTCCACGTCGTCGATGTAGGCCGGCAAGGACTTCAGGAGCGCCCGCACCTCGTCCTCGAACCCCTCGTGGACGTCCCGCATGAGCCCGCCGATCCGGCCGTAAGCCACCATCATGCGCGCGCCCGAGACGTGCTCGAGGACCGAATAGATCTCCTCGCGGCCGCGAAAGAAGTACCAGAAGTTCGTGAGCGCGCCGAGGTCCACCAGGTTGGCCCCCACGCAGACGAAGTGGTCCATCACCCGGGAGAGCTCCCCCAGGATCACGCGGATCCGCTGGGCCCGCTTCGGGACCTCGATCCCCAGCAGCTTCTCGACCGCCACGGCATAGCCGACGTTGTTCAGGAACGGGCTCATGTAGTTGAGCCGGTCGGTGTACGGGAAAACCTCCTGCCAGCGGTGCGTCTCGCTCATCTTCTCGAAGCACCGGTGGAGGTAGCCGATCTCGGGGACCGCCTTGACGATCGTCTCGCCGTCGAGCCAGGCCTTGATGCGGAAGGTGCCGTGCATGGCCGGATGGCTGGGGCCGATGTTGAGCACCATGAGGTCCTCGGTGAGGGGGTCGGTCTCGAGGTCCTCGATGTCCTCCCGCGGCACCCGCTCGATGGTGACGCCGCGGGGGGTCGCGACGCGCGGGAGCATGTCCGCGCGCGTGCCGGTCGGGTAGGGTCGCCCGTACGGGGTCGGCACGGGGGTCGTGGGCGGCATCTCACCGGGCGCGAGTCGGGCGTCCTTGAAGACCATCGCGCTACTCCTCCAGCGTCCGCAGCGCGCGGGTCCGGACCCGCTCCATCTCATCCGGAGACATCTCGTCCACCAGATCGTCCGGCCGCATCAGCTTCCAGCGCAGGTCGGCCGGGTAGTCCTTCCTGAGCGGGTGGCCCTGGAAGTCCTGGTGGGTGAGGATCCGCTTCATCACGGGGTGTCCCTCGAAGCGGATGCCGAACATGTCGTAGACCTCACGCTCGAACCAGTCGGTCGATTTCCACACGTCGGTGGCGGTGTCGACCACCGGATCGTCCTCCGGGACGCCGGCCTTGATCCGGACCCGCTTGCCGGTGGACAGCGAGTACAGGTGGTAGACGACCGCGAACCGGGGGACGCCGCCGAGGGTGAGGTAGTCGACCGCGGTCACGTCCATGCAGAAGTCGAACGCCAGCTCGGGATCATGCTTGCAGTGGGCGAGGAGGTCGTGGAGGCGGGTGCGGTCGACCCACACAGTAAGGTCGCCGCGCTCGTCCTGGACCTTCTGGACGGCTTCGGGGAACGCACGCTGGAGGTTCTCGGCGACGAACCCGGCCACGTCAGCCGACCTCGGCGACGGCGTGCCGCGGGGCCCCGGAGATCCGCTCGGCCCGAATCTCCTCGTGCCGCGAGGGCTCCCCGCGCTCGATCTTCTCCTGCAGCTTCAGGATGGCGTAGATCAGGCCTTCCGGCGTCGGCGGGCAGCCCGGCACGTAGACGTCCACCGGCACGATCTCGTCGATCCCCTGCATCACGTGGTACGCGCGGTAGAAGCCGCCCGAGGAGGCGCAGACGCCCATCGAGATCACCCACTTGGGCTCGGTCATCTGCTCGTAGATCAGCTTGAGGACAGGCGCCTGCTTGTCCACCACCGTGCCCGCCACGATCATCATGTCCGACTGCCGCGGGCTGAAGCGCACCACCTCCGCGCCGAAGCGGGCCAGGTCGTAGTGGGACGACACGACCGACATGAACTCGATCGCGCAACAGGCCGTGCCGAAGGGGAGCGGCCAGAGGGAGCCCGACCGGGCCCACGCCACCATCTTCTCGAGGTTCGACGTGAAGACGCTCTTCGGCGCCTCCTCGTCCGCGTGCGACCCGTCCAGCGGGTGCTCGGTGCGCGGCGCGTCGACCTGGGCCAGGTCCTCCTTCAGTCCCACTCCAGAGCTCCCTTCTTCCACTCGTAGGCCAGCCCGACCACGAGGACGACCAGGAATGACGTCATGGCCAGGAAGCCGACCCCGCCGAGCCGCTCGAACATCACGGCCCAGGGGAAGATGAACACGATCTCCACGTCGAAGAGGATGAAGAGCATCGCCACGATGTAGAACTTGACGTCGACCCGGCCGCGGGCGTCGCCGGTCGGGACGATCCCGGACTCGTAGGGGGAGTCGTGCAGGGGGGTCCGCCGGGTGCGCGGCCCCAGGACGTGCGAGAGACCGATCATGACGCCCCCGACGAGGAGCCCCAGGATCAGCAGGAACACGACCGGCAGGTACTCGCTCAGCATCCTTTCACTTCCCTCCGGGGGCTCAGTCTAGCCCGGCGGCCGACCCCTCACCACCGGTCGGCGACCGGTCCGCGGCCTCGCGCGGGAACTTATTGTGAAATTTTTCACAATGCCAGCCGGACGGAGTCGCTCGACCCGGCGCCGCCGTTCCCCCATCTTCTTCCGGTTCCCCCCCAGTGGGGCGTTCCATCCCGCGTCGGGCATCGACGCCAACGCTCGACCTCCGGAGGTTTCGCCATGCATCGATTCGCGCCGCTCGCCGCCGGCCTCGGCCTGGCCCTCGCGCCCCCCCTCTTCGCCCAGGGACCGACCGTGACCACCGCTCCCCCCGACACTGTGCGGGCGACCTGGAACTCCGGTCTGGACCAGTTCCGGAGCGCGCCGGCCGTCCTCGCCGTCGTCTGCCCGCCCGGCGGCACGCTGGAAGAGAACGTCTGGGGAACCGACGAGTACACCGACGACTCCGGCATCTGCGTGGCGGCCGTCCATGCCGGGCTGTTCGACCTGAACGGCGGGGTCGCGGTCCTCGAGCGCCGGCCCGGCCTGGGATCCTACCGGGGCTCCGTCCGACACGGCGTCACCACCAGCGACTACCCCGCCTGGCCGCGGGGCTTCCGGTTCCTCCGTGTCGTGGCGGCGCCCGCCGACCCGGCGGACGCAGCCACGATCGACGGCGTGCTGAACGCCTGGTACGGGGCGATCTCGGGTCCCGTGGGCGCACCGCGGGACTGGGCCCGGGACGCCGCGCTCTACCTGCCCGGGGCGGTCTTCGCGATCGCGGGCGAGGGCGGCGCCCCCCGGACGGCGACTCCCTCCGCGTGGGCGCGCGAGAACGACGCGGGGCTCGTCCGGTCCGGCTTCGTGGAGCGGGAGATCCACCGGCTGACCCACGAGTTCGGCCGGGTGGCCCACGTCTGGAGCACGTACGAGTGGGAGACCGCCGACGGAGAGACCGGCCGCGGGATCAACTCGATCCACCTCTGGCACGACGGCCACCGGTGGTGGATCACCCACGCGACTTGGGACAACGAGACGCCGGGGCGGTCGATCCCCCCCGAATACGTCCCCGAGTGACGGAGGGCCCGCGTCTCGTCCCGCTGGAGGGGTGGCGGGAGTACCCGCCGGAGGAGATGCGGGCGCGCGCGGCCGAGCTGGCCGAGGATCTGGCGCGGCGCCGCACCGTGCGCGACTTCACGGATCGGCCGGTGCCGAGGGAGCTGATCGAGACCCTGCTCGCGACCGCGGGCTCGGCCCCGAGCGGCGCCAACCTCCAGCCGTGGCACTTCGTGGCCGTCTCCGAACCGGACGTCAAGCGGCGGATCCGCGTGGCCGCCGAGGTGGAGGAGCGGGACTTCTACGAGCGGCGCGCACCGAAGGAGTGGCTGGAGGCCCTCGCGCCGATCGGCACCGACTGGCGGAAGCCGTTTCTCGAAACAGCGCCGTGGCTGATCGCGGTGTTCGTACGGAAGTACGGAGTCGGCCCGGAGGGGGAGCGCGTGCCGCACTACTACCCAGTCGAATCGGTGGGCCTGGCGACCGGGTT
>DATLFF010000130.1:0-6893 GCA_035524915.1 Gemmatimonadota bacterium
AGATTCTCGCGATGATTCTCGGCGGACTTTTCTTCGGCTTTTCCGAGAGCGCTCTCTGGACGGTCGTCGCGATCTCGCTCATCGCGGCCCTGGTGCTCGTGGTGGCGACGATCGTGCTCGTGTATCGGCGATCGACGAGACTGATGCTTCGGGTCGCCGGAGCGCGATTGCTCCCTCGGGATCACGAGCCCCGGCTGAGGCGAACGGTCGAGAACCTGTGCATCGGAGCGGGTCTCCGACCGCCCCGCCTCTACGTGATCGAGTCGAAGGCGACCAACCTCTGCTCTACGGGGCTCGACCGGAACAACGCCTCCCTGGTCGTCACGCGCGGGTCGCTGGAGCTCCTGGAGCCGCGTGAGCTGGAGGGAGCGGTGGCCCAGGAGCTTTCCCAGATCGGCAACGAGGACATCCGTCCCGCGACCGTCGTCGGGGCTCTGACCACCATCCTGTGGTGGCCCCTCCTGTTCGTCCGCCTCGTCCCGAGGCTCGGGCGCGCGCTCGGCCGGCTCGCCGCGGGACCCACGAGCACGGCCCGGTGGATGGCCATCGGCGTCGCGTCCCTGGCCCTGCTGCCTTTCCTCCTGCCCCTGCTTCTGATGCTGACGACGTTCGCGCTCCTGCCGCTCCTGGTGCTCCTCATGGCCCCGCAGGGCATCGCGATGGGTCTCCAGGTCATGGACGCGGATCCCACCTCCGGCTGGATGATCCTGGCCACCACGATCTTCACCGTCTACGTGCTCGATGGCGCGCCGATCATCGGCTTCCTGATCCGGCGCCGGCTGGGTCACCGTCAGGAGTTCCGTGCCGACGCGGACGCCCTAGTATTGACCCGCCACCCCTCCGGTCTCGCGCGAGCGCTGGCCACGATGACGGCGGGCGCCAACGCCGAGCTCTCCGTGAACTCCACCATCAGCCCCCTCTTCCTGGTCGACCCCCTGGCCCGGGGACTCCGGAGCCGTCTGCTTTCGACGCACCCCCCCGTCGATGAGCGGATCGACGCCCTGGTCGCGATGGGCATGGTGGACCCGCGGGAGATCGACGAGGCCCGTGCCCAGGGGCTCGGCTATCACGAGAGATGGAAGCGGAGCGGGCCCTCCCGCGAAGTGCCCGGCGGTGGGCCGCAAGTGACCGAGGCGAAGCCGCCCGTCGTCTCCCCTCCAACGGAGGAGGTGAAGGTACCGGATCCGACCCCTCCGGGATCGCTGGAAGTCGAGCCTCGCCCGCCCACGTTCTGCGGGCTCGTGCGCGACTCGACGACCGATTACCTGGACGGCAGCGTCGACTCTTCCCTGGCTTCGGAGATCCGAGCCCACATCGGGTCCTGTCCCCCGTGTGACGACTACGTCACCCGCCGGATATTCGAACGGATGACCTCCGGCCGCCCCACCGGGGCGGAGTCTCAGCCGCGCGATCGGTAGTACTCCAGGATCCGCCCCACCGGATCCGCCTCGTCCGGATCGAGCGGCACGTCGGGCACGATCCCGGTCGGCCGGACGCCGCCCTCCGGCAGCCGATCGCTCCCCACGATCGTCGGATAGCCCAGGTAGAGACCCGCGTCCGGGCAGCCGAACCGGACGATCCCCACCGTCTGGTAATCGATCGAGGCGCCGGTCGGCTCGCCGAAGAGCGTCACCTTCCCGTTCCGCATCGCTCGGAGGACGAACGCCTCGGCGGCGCTCACCGTCATTCCGTCGATCAGGAGCGCGACCCGCGAGGGGCGCGGCGTCGCCCGGTCCGGCGGCTCCACCGATTCCGCGGGGGCGGCGGGATCGGGGTCCTGGAACGGCACCAGCGAACCCGGCGCCGCGCGCAGCCGCTCCACCAGCCGCGCCGGGCTCCAGCTCTGGCGCTCGAAGTAGGCGATGTTGTCCGGCGTCGAGAGGACTGCCGACTCCCCCTCGGCGAGGTAGCGCGGCGGGCGCTTCTCCGGGGTAGCCAGGAAGGGCACCAGGACGTTCGTGACGAACGCGCTGCCGCCCTCGTTCCCGCGAAGGTCGATCACGAGGGTCTCGCTCCGCTCCAGCGCGGCCCGGTACTGCTCCACCAGCGCGCGCAGGCGCGGCGCGTGGGCGGGGACGTTGGAGGGCACGTGGAAGACCACCGCGCCGCGCTCGTCGATCCTCGCCGTGGGGGCGCGCGGGTCCACCGGGTCGATCCCCCCCTCCTCACCCGGCCGGACGGGATGGAGCTTCCCCCACGTGGTGGGCGGCGCGTGGAACAGGAGGCTCCCGCGCTGGAGGCGCCCGCCGCCGGCCATCCCCCGCTTGTAGACGTGCGGGCGCGTCGGCGTCCGGTCGTCGTCGTAGAGGATCACGTCGTAGGAGCCGTCGGGGAGCGGCGCGAGCTCCGCCTTCACGTCCCCGTGCTTCCAGGCGTCGACGCTGGACTCGAGGACGAACGCCACACGCGTGAAGCCCTCTGCCTCAGGCCCCGGCGGCATCTCCACCGGTCGCTCGACCACGGCCAGACGGAGGCCGGCCGGGTCGAACCAGATCCCGTCCACCGGGTCTAGGGCGCGCCCGCGCTCCTCGAGATGGCGCCGCACCCGGTCCTCGGTCCAGTCGATCCGCCGCCCCGGCCCCGGTGTGGAATCGCGCGGCGCGGGGCCGCCGCCGACGAAGAGGTGGCCGTCCTCGAGGAGCGCCACGTACTCCTGGAGCACACGAAGGCACGGAATCCCGGCGGCCGCCGTCCGCGCGCGAGCGCGCGCGGCGGTCACGCGGCTCCGATACTCCCCCTCCAGCGCGGTCCCGCGCACCTCCAGGATGTAGCCCGGATGGTTCGTCTCGACCCGTTCGACCAGCGCATCGAGCAGGGAGGCGCAGGTGCAGTCGTCGGACGCGTCGGGCGCGGTCTGCGAGGTGGCCGGCGACGCCGATCCGGTGCCCAGGACCAGGAGGCCGGCGAGCAGCCGGCCGGCGGGGACGAAGCGAGCGGCTCTCGACATGGGGTGCCTCCTCGAGACGGGCGGGATGCGGACGTGTCGAGGAGTGTGACACGGAGCGGGCGGAGATCGTTGCCGGGACCGGCGTCCCGCGTCGTCAGGGTCAACCGCGGCGGCCGATCGCCTCCGGCCCCAGCGCCACGAACAGCGACCGCCGCGCGGTCGGCTCCACGTTCCGCGTCCGGTGCCCCCGGCCCCCGGTGTCCTCCAGCAGCACCACGTCGCCGCCGGCGAAGCGCCGAACCTCGCCGTCGCCCACCTCGATCTCGATCGACCCGTCCAGCAGCACCACCAGCTGGCGGCGCGGCGCGGGGTGCCAGTCGAAGTCGTAGTCGGGATCGTTCTCGCGGAAGACGACGCCGACGGCGGGGAACGTCTCGGAGAGCCGGCCGATCTCGCCGGCGTCGGCGAGCGGGATCTCCACCTCGTCGAAATGGGTGACCCCGTCGTCGTCGGCCCAGACTCGCGCGATCCTCATGGCGCAAGGAGGGCAGTCTCGAGCCATTCCCCGATCGCGTCCGGGTACCCCTCCACCGTCCGCGGCCAGACGTCGCCCGGCCGGCGGAGACGGAAGGTGTGGTCCGCGCCCTCGAAGACGCGCGCGGTGACCCGTGCGCCGGCGCCAGTCTCGATCGCGGCCACGATCGCCGCCCGGCTCGCCTCCGCCGGGACGCGCTCGTCCTCCGCCCCGTAGACGAGGAGGACCGGCGCCTCCACTCGCCGCCACCAGTCGAGCGGATCGTAGCCGGCGATCCGGCGCGAGAAGGCCCAGTAATGGCCGTCCAGGCTTGGCGGCTCGAAGAACCAGGCGTAATCGCGCGCCCGGGTGGTCAGCTCGTCCAGCTCGTCGCGCGCGGCCCCGTGGTAGGCCACGGCCACGATCGCTTCGATCCACTCCCGGGCCAGGGCGGCCTCCTCCGGCGGCAGCGAATCGACGCCGACGGCGTTGCCTATGCTGTACACCTCCACCCGGTCCATCGGAAGACCCGAGGCCGCCGACGCCACGACGAAGTCGGCGCTGGAGAGGGCCGCCGCCATCGGAGCGATCGTGCCTCCCTGGCTGTGGCCATGGAGCCCGACGCGCGCGATGTCCGAACGCTCGCGCAGGAAGGCGACCGCCGCGGCCGCGTCATGGGCCAGCTCCTCGAAACCGGAGTCCTGCCACGAACCGGTCGATCCGCCGACGCCGCGCTTGTCGTAGATCAGGACGGCGAGACCGGCGCGCGACATCCGCCGCGCCAGGAACCGCGACGCCCAGCGGGCCTCGGGGCCCGAGCCGTGGAGGAAGACGATCGCCGGATGGGGCCCCGGCCCGGCGGGCAGGAGGAGCGTGCCGGACAGCTCGACGGCCCCGTTGGCGAACCGGACCTCCTCCTCGCGCGAGGCGGGCTCGGGGAGTCCGCTCCGGACGAACGCGAACCGGCCCTCGGCCCCGCTCTCCCGCAGCGTGCCGATCAGCGAGTCTCCCGCCAGCCGGCCAGAGAACTCCAGCGTGGTCGCGTCGCCCACCATCCGCAGGCGGACGTTCGGAGGATCGTACTCGACTTCGGTGAACGGGATCCCCTCGACGCGCAACCGATCGGAATCGAACTCGCCGCGCCAGGTGTCGGCCGACCGCGCGAAGCGCATCGTGACCGCCAGGGTGTCGGAGTCCCGCATCCAGGCTCCCTTCCACTCGCCCGCGAGCTGCGGCTCCTGCGCCTGCGACGAGGACGCGACCGGGCCGAGAAGAGCGACGGCGAGGAGGACGGCCCGCGAGGAGCCCGGCATCCAACCTCCCGCTCGATCGAGGCGCAGCCTCATCCCGCCTTCTCCCGCAGGAACTCCGCCAGCGGCCCGCATCCCGAGAACCGCTCCACCGTGATCTCCCCGTCCGCGATCTCGATCCCGTAGCGCTTCTCGACGAGGGCGCAGAGCCGGAGGATGCGGATCGAGTCGAGGACCTCGCAGGGGTCGCCCCCGCCGGCCGAGGCGCGCTCCTCGTCGGTGAGGAGCTCGGCGCGGACCAGCGCGGCCAGCTCGCGCTCGAGGTCGGGGCCTTCCGGCAGCGCGCGGCGGCGGCGGAAGATCATTCGCCCCCCGTCAGCCGGCCCGCCAGGTACTCCGACTTGAAGTGCCGGTGGCGCCGCTTGCCGCTGGAGGTCTTGGGCAGCGATCCCTCCGCCACCAGGACCACGTCGTGGGGTCGGATGCCGTGGCGCTGCTGAATCCGGATCCGCACCTCCGTGGCGATCTCGGCCCGCGGGCGCCCGCCGTTGGCGCGGTACTCGGAGGCGATCACGAGCCGCTGGGTGCCCTCGGCTTCGTCGTCCACGCCGAACGCCACGAAGCAGCCGGGCCGGAGCCCTTCGATCTCGAGCAGGACCGCCTCGAAGTCGCTGGGGTCGAACTTCCGCGCGTTCACCACGATCCGCTCCTGCGTCCGGCCGACCCAGAAGACCTCCTCGCCGCGCAGGTAGCCGAGATCGCCGGTCTTCAGCCACGGACCGTCGATCGCGGCCGCCGTCGCGGCGGGGTCCCCCAGGTAGCCGTCCATCCGGCTGGGAGTGACGAGCGCGATCTCCCCGACGTGGCCGTCGGGGAGCGGCTCCCCGGCCTCGTCCAGGATCCGCGCCTCGAGGCCGGGCGCCGGCCGGCCGACGCCAGCGATCTCGACCGCGCCGGTGTCGTCCGAGAGCCGCGCCACCCGCTCCTCGTGGAGCGCCGCCGGGTCCACCCGCTCCCACGTCATCGGCTCGCCCGGCGCGGTGAACGTGGCCCCGCCCACGTTCTCGGCGCAGCCGAAGTTCCCCTTCATCGCCTCCCACCTCACCCCCAGCGGCGCGAACCGCTCGGCGAACTCGCGCGCCGTCCGCGGGTGGATCCGTTCGGCGGCGTTCCAGAACGCCCGCACGCCGTCGAGCCGCACGTCCTCGAGCTCGTCTTCGGCCGCCCGCGCGACGGCGAGGGCGTAGCCGAAGTTCGGGCTCCAGGTGACCGTGGCGCCGGTGTCGGAGAGGGCCCGCAGCCACACGGCGGGCTCCCGCACGAACTCGGTCGGACGCAGCATGACGAGCGGGGTGCGGGTGGCGAGCCCCAGCAGGAAGTTGTTCACCAGCCCCATGTCGTGATAGAGCGGGGTCCAGTTGCAGACGATGTCGCCGGACTCGATCTCCATGGCGGCCGCCATGCTCTCGAGGGCCGCCAGGACGGGGCCGTGCCGCCAGACGCAGATCTTCGGATCGTTGGTGGTCCCCGACGTGAGCTGGAGGAAGCAGACGTCCCCGGCGCGCGTCTCGGCCCAGCCGGACGTGCCCGCCGGGCCCTCCAGCGCGCTCCGGATCCCGGCCTCGTCCACCACCCGGACGCCCCGCTCGGCGAGCGCGGCCGAGAGGTCCGGCAGACCGGCGGCGATCGCCGCCACCCGCGCGCCGGCCCGCTCCGCCACCCGCACCACGGTCCGGGCCAGGCCGCGGTCGCCGCCGCGCAGGATCGGAGGCGCCACGAGGACCGGGACGGCTCCCGTCCGCAGCACCGCGAGGACCGTCAGCGCCGCGCCGGGATCGCTCGAGAGGACAACCGCGCAGACGGCGCCGGGCTCCAGCCCCTCCTCCGCGAGCCGCGCGGCGAGGGCCGCGCTGCGGGCGTCGAGCTCCGCGCCGCTCGACCATCGGCACTCGCGCCCGGAGTACCAGCCGAGCGCCGGGTCGGACGCGGCCTCGGCGAGGCGGTCCCGCAGGACCGACTGGAGCGTGGGGCCCGTCGTCATGCCACCAAGTCGGCGGTCAGCGCGTCCAGGAACCGCTCCGCCCGCCCGGTCGGGACCGCCCCGGCCTCCCGGGTGAGCCCCAGGTGGAGCGCGCCGCCGGACTCGTTCGCCGAGATGCAGACGCCCGGCGGGTTCGCCGTGCCCACGAGGGTGTAGAGCCGCTCGACGTCCACCCCGAGGAACCGGTCCAGCTCGTCCGAC
>DATLFF010000131.1:0-2632 GCA_035524915.1 Gemmatimonadota bacterium
GGGGCCGATGGCGGACGCGCTCGTGCTCGACCAGGCGCTCGTCGGCCGGCGCTCCGGGGAGATCGGCTGGGCGCCCGAGCGGCCCTCGTTCGCGGAGGCGGTGGAGTCGGCGTGGGGCGAGTGGGAGAAGGCGGTCAGGACCCGGGCGTGAAGCCGAGGACCGTGAGGCCGAGCTCCTCGTCGGCCACGCGCTCCTCGTAGTCGATGAACACCTCGGAGGGATACCCGAACCGGGGATCGTACGTCACGTCGATCCGGTCGGCGTTGCGCTCGATCGCGTCCTCGACCACGTCGAAGAGCCCCTCGACGTCGGGGAAGAGCCGAGCCCAGGCCTCGGGGACCGGGTCGCCCGTTTCCGTATAGATCCGCGAGACGACGTCCCCGCCGGCCACCCGCAGGAGGGCGGGCCCGATCGCCTCCTGGCCGCAGAAGCAGCTCCGCCGCACGGTCAGGGTGTAGTCGGCGGAACCCTGCGCCGCCCAGCGACGCCGCGCTTCCTGAAGCGCCTCCTGCCGCCCCGCGTCCGAGCCCAGCAGGTCGCAAGAGGCGAGAGCCAGCACGGCCGCGAGGACCAGCGCCCGCGTCACTCCACTTCCACTTCGACCCGCAGCAGCTTCACCACTTCGTACTCCACCTCGTCCCCGTCCAGGGCGGCGCGGTAGTCGATCGACACCCGCTCGGGGATGCCGAAGTTGGGGTCGTAGTCGACCTCCAGCGCGTCGGCGCCCCGGTTCAAGGCGTCGAGCACGGTATCGAAGAGCCCGGACACGGTGGGATAGACGTGGGCGTGCTCTTCCGGCACCGGCCCCCCGATGGGGGTGAACCTGCGCGAGACCACGGCGCCACCCCGGACCCGCACCAGCACTGTCCCCGTTCGACCCGTCTCGCAGTCGCACGTGCGGCGAAGATCCAGGTCATAGTCGACGAAGCCGGCGTCGCTCCAGGCGCGGGCGGCCTCGTTCAGCTCGGCCAGGGACTCGCCGTCCGGATCCGGCTCGAGCGCGGAGATCTCGAAGATCACCTCGTCGTCGACGGACATCGCATCGAGGTCGACGAACACCTGGACGGGGTGGCCCCACGTCGGGTCGTACACCACCTGGATCTCGATCCCCTGGTCCAGGAACCCGGCGAGGAGATCGAACAGCCCGTCGACCGAGGGGAAGGCGGCCGCGTCTTCGGGTAGGAGCAGCTCGGCGGTCTCGGCGTCGCTCACGCCGGCCACCTCTCCGCCGCGCACGACCACGACGACGGGACGGGTCACGGAGGGCAGGCATTCGCAGAGCCGCTGGACCGTCATCCGGTAGTGGACGATCCCGCTCCCCTCCCACCGCTGGCGCGCCGCCTCGAGGGCCGCGCGGGAGTCGCCGGGGCCGACCGGGTTCGAGCACGCCGCCAGCGTGAGGGCGAAGGCGGTCAGTGCCAGGCGGGTCCGCATGCTCATGCTCCCGAGCAGGTCATGGAGGGTGCTCGCTTCTGGCGCGGAAACAGCCGGGAGCCCGCGGGGGTTTGACGCGGCGGGTCGGAGCCTAGTCCACGGGATCGTCGAACAGGGACGGAGCGGACTCGGGGCCGCTGGCGGGGGGCGCGTCCGGGCCGCCTCCGGGCGAGGCCGGCGAGGCGGGCGGCTCGTCCCCCGCGGGGCCGCGGCGGAAGAGCGTCCGTCCCAGCGGCCGCACCCAGGCCGTGCGACCGCTCTCGACCTCGCCCAGATGGTGCCGGGCGGTCGCGACCTTGGAGTCGAGGTTGTCGAGGAAGTGCAGGACGATCGCCTCCAGGGTCCGCGGCTGGACGGGGCTCCCCCACTCCAGCTCCCCCTGGTGGCTCAGGACCAGGTGGCCGAGGTCGGTCAGGCGGTCGGCGGGGAAGCCGGCGAGACCGGCGGCGCGCTCCCGGACCATGACGAACCCGAGGGGGATGTGGCCCAGGAGCTCCCCTTCCTCGGTGTACGGAAAGCCGGGCTGGACCGCGAGCTCGCGGGTCTTGCCGATGTCGTGGCAGAACGCGCCGGCCAGCAGGAGATCCCGGTCGACGCCCGGGTAGTGGCCCACGGCCAGGGCGCAGAGCTCCATGATCGAATGCGTGTGCTCGGCCAGCCCGCCCACGTAGGCGTGGTGGTTCCGCTTGCCGGCCGGGGCGGCGGCGAACTCCGCCGCGAAGCCCGGGTCCTCCAGGAACGCCTCCAGGAGCGCCCTCAGCCAGCGGTCCCCGACCGTCTCGACGAGCGAGCGGATCCCCGCCATCGAGGTCTCCGGCGGGACCGGCCCACGGGGCAGGAACTCGGCCGGGTCGACCGCGTCGGGAGCCGCCTCGGCCCCGATCACGCGAAGCTGGAGATCGCCGCGGTAGTCGCCCACGTCCCCCTGGACCCGGACGTAGGTCCCCTCGACCAGGACCCCGGTCATTCCGTCGATCTCGTCCCACACCACGGCCGCCACCTCGCCGGTCCGGTCCACCAGGGTGAGCCGGAAGGCCGGGCCGCGGCCGGGGCCCGCGCGGCGGTCCACCCGGGCCACGCAGAAGACCTCGTGGACCGAGTCCCCCACCCGGAGGTCCGCGCACCAGATCCGCTTCCGGTAATGCTCGGGAATCATTCGCTGCCGCTCCGTCGGCCGTCGTACGCCACGCGGCCGCC
>DATLFF010000132.1:0-8294 GCA_035524915.1 Gemmatimonadota bacterium
GACCGTGCGACAGCACCTCGTCCGAATGGCGCTCCGGCCCGACGGCCGGGTGCATCACGTGGAGACGTGGGCCACCCAGCGCGAGACCTGGCGCCGGACGAACGACGGCTGGAAGCTCCACCGGGTCGACGGCGTCCGCGACCAGCGCCGGCTGGTCGACGGTCAGCCCGGCTGATCGCTGCCGTCCACGATCTCGCCGAACACCGCGCGGTACCACTCCATCGCGCGGTCGACGTCGGCCACGGGGAGGATCGGGACGGCCGACTTGGGCTTCACGCGAGCGCCTCCCCGCGCGCGTGCTCGACCCGCTCGGCCAGCTCCGCCGGATCCGCCGCCGGCTCGAGACACCGCTCCCCGACGCACACGTACGCCCGCGGCATCGGCTCGCCCGGGTAGCCGAGCGCTGCCAGGCGCTCGCCGTCGGCGGCCGGGTCCAGGACCTCGGTCACGCGGCCGGGCAGATAGGCGGCCCACGCGGCGCGATAGAGCGCACGCAGGCCGGGGTCGTCCGCCGACCCCACCAGGTGGATCGCCAGCGGCTCGGCCAGGACCTGGGCCGCGGCCAGTCCCCAGGTCGCGCCCAGGATGCCGTGCCGCGCGGCCTCGCCGCGGAGCGCCGCCAGCGCTCCCCCCGCCCGCTCCCGCCAGCGCTCCCCGCACCCCAGCGCGGCGAGAGCGGCGAGTCCTTCGGCCAGCGCGGCGTTGTCGTGGAGCGGGTGGAGCGGCTCGACGAGCGCGCCCACCGCGTCGCCCCCCGCGCGGTCCCGGAACGCGCCCCGCCCCGCGTCGAAGAGGTCCCGCTCGACCGCCCCGGCCAGCGTCTCCGCCCGCGAGCGATACGCCGGCTCCCTGGTCGACTGGTAGGCCGCCAGAAGCGCCCTCAGCCACCACGCCTGGTCGCTTAGGAGGAGCGGCGCTTCCTCGTCCACCTCCGCGCCCTCGGCGAACGGGCGCAGGACGTGACGCACGAGCCCCCCGGGGGCGACCAGCCGGCCCTCGATCCGGTCCACCGTCTTCCGCGCCCAATCGGCCAGCTCCGGCAGATCCAGCGCCGCGGCCGCCTCGAACGCGGCCGCCGCCATCGCCCCGTTCCAGGCGGTGTAGATCCGCCGGTCCACGTAGGGCTCGGGCATCCCGTCGCGACCCGCCGCGTCCAGGCCGTAGTAGTCCGCCTCGCCGTCGGCGTCCTGGCTCCCCCAGGCGCCGCCCGCGGGGTCGGAGAGGGTCGCCCGGACGTAGGCGAAGATCCCGCGCACGGTGTCGGCGTGGAGCTCGTCGCCCGTGAGCCGCCAGGCGTCCAGGTAGGCCATGGAAAGGCGTGCGTTCTCCTCGCTCATCTTCTCGAAGTGGGGCACCGTCCAGTCGCGCGTGGTCGAGTAGCGGAAGAACCCGCCGGCGACATGGTCGTAAAGCCCGTAGTTCCGCCCCTCGTCCAGCCCGGCGGTCCGCATCGCCACGAGCGTCCTCTCGGCCGCCTCGAGCGGGTGCTCCGCGCCCGAGCCCGCGTGGGCGTGGAGCAGGAGCCGCACGGCGTCGGGCTGGGGGAACTTGGGCTGGTTGCCGAACCCGCCGTGCCGCCAGTCGTAGGCGTCGAGCGCCGCCTCGACCATCGCGGCGATCGCCTCCCCGTCCAGCTCGCCGCCCGCCGCCGGCGCGCGCGACTCCCGCCGCCTGCGGCGGATCGCCTCGACCTCGCCCGCGACCTGGTCCCGGTGCTCGGTCCACCCCTCGTGGATCCGGGCCAGCACCTCGCGGAACTGGGGAGCGGGGAAGTAGGTCCCCCCCGTGATCAGCTCGCCGTCGGGCGTCAGGAACGCGGTCGTGGGCCAGCCGCCCAGGTTGTAGCGGTCGTTCACGTCGGGCCGCTCGTCGTTGTCGACCCGGACCGGGACGAACCACTCGTTCATCCGCCGGGCGACCTCGGGGTCGGAGTCGGTGGTCTCGTCCATCACGTGGCACCAGTGGCACCAGACGGCCGAGATCCGGAGGAGGACGGGCTTGTCCTCGTCGCGGGCCCGGGCGAACGCCTCCGGGCCCCATTCGAGCCAGTGGACGGCCGAAGCGGCGGCGTGCGGGTCGAGCGGCATGAAACTCCCTTCGTCGGAATCAGACCGGAATGTCGCCCTCGAGCGAGAGGGGCACCGTACTATGGACGATAGCCGGTCCCGGGGGCCCCATGGTATAATCCGGCCTCCATGTCCGACCTGCCCTCCGCCCCTTCCGAAGCGCTGCCCTCCAGCGCGTCGTCGGAGCTCGAGGCGAACCCGTTCGCCGCCGTCAACCATTACTTCGACCAGGGCGCCGACGCCGCCGGGGTCGAGTCGGAATTCCGACTGCTCCTCAAGACCCCGTACCGGGAGATGCGGGTCGAGGTGCCGGTCCGGATGGATGACCAGCGGCTCGAGGTCTTCATCGGCTACCGCGTCCAGCACAACGGGGCCAGAGGGCCCTACAAGGGGGGGATCCGCTACCATCCCCAGGCGGACCTCGACGAGATCCGCGCCCTGGCCTCGCTCATGACATGGAAGACCGCGCTGGTGGACGTCCCGTTCGGCGGCGCCAAGGGGGGGATCCAGGTGGACCCCCGCGCCATGAGCGTGAACGAGCTCAAGCAGATGACGCGGCGCTACACCCATCACATCTCCTACATCCTGGGCATCAACCGCGACATCCCGGCCCCCGACATGAACACCAACGCCCAGATCATGGCGTGGATCATGGACGCCTACGGCCAGATGCACGGCTACACGCCGGGCATCGTGACCGGGAAGCCGCTCGAGCTGGGCGGCTCGCCGGGGCGCGAGGCGGCCACCGCCCAGGGCCTCGCCTACATCCTCGAGGCCGCGGCGCCCCTCTACGACTTCCATCTCGAGGGCGCGCGCGTCACGATCCAGGGGTTCGGCAACGTGGGGTCGTGGGCGGCGCGGATCCTCTCCAAGATGGGCTGCCGGATCGTCGCCGTCTCCGACCTCGAGGGCGGGATCTACAGCGCGGACGGGCTCGATATCCCGCGGGTCCTGCGCCACGTCGAGCAGGCCGGCACGGTGGTGGGGTGTGCGGACGCCGATCCGCTCGAGCCGGGCGAGCTTCTGGCCTGCGAGTGCGACATCCTGATCCCCGCCGCGATCGGCGGCGTGATCGACGCCGCGGTGGCCGAGCGCGTCCAGGCGCGCGTCGTGGTCGAGGGGGCCAACCACCCGGTCACCCCGGCCGGGGACGACGTCCTCATGCGGCGCGACGTGCTGGTGCTGCCGGACCTGCTGGTCAACGCGGGCGGGGTGATCGTGAGCTATTTCGAGTGGGTGCAGAACATCCAGGAGTTCCGCTGGACGCTGGAGCGGGTGAACGAGGAGCTCCGGCGGTTCATCACCGAGGCGTTCCGCCAGACTCGCACGGCCAGCGAGCAGGAGCGGGTCTCGCTGCGGATCGCCGCCTACATGATCGGGATCTCCCGGGTCGTGCAGGCCACCAAGCTCCGCGGCTACGTATGAGTCGTCAACCGCACTGACTGGCGCGGCCCTCGGCCTCGCCCGGCTTGTCGGCCTTTTCGCCGTCCTCCCCCGCGCACCGCTCGCGGCGCCAGACCTCGTCCTTCCGGTCCTCGCGCACGAACCCCTGCCACGGGATCTCGATCGTCACGCCGCCTCCCTCCGCCAGATAGATCGAGCCCCGGTCGCGCCGCGACTTCACGCCGATATCGGCGAGCCGGGCGTGGACGATCGACTCGGCCCGGGCGATCGCCAGCGCGCGCGGGTCCGGCTCGCCCAGGGTGCGCGGGCGGATGCGGCCGTCCGGCGCCACTTCGAGCGGCTGGATCGGAGCCGCGAGCGCGCGGAGCGCCGTAGGAGCGATCGTCTCGGTCTCGGGGGCGTGGGGGCTCTCCACCGGGGTAGCGACGATGGGTGTCGCGGCGGGCGTCTCCGACGCCGGGGAGGCCTCGCGGGGCGCGGCCGGCTCCGGGCGTCGACGCTCCGCCGTGATCTCGGACATCGGAATCACGAACAGCGAGCGTCGGGCCTCCTCCGTGCGGGACCCCGGCAGGACCATCCACGCCAGGAGCGCCGTGTGGACCGCCGCCACCACCGGCAGGGCCCAGCGCAGGACGCGCCGGTACCGCCTGTGGTCGAAGTGGTGAAGGTCGGTCGGCTTCCTCGTCACGGCTCCTCGGATCGGCGTGGTACTGGTAAACCCCCGAGACATGCAAAAAGTTCGCCGCCGGCGCCGGAGAGGCCGGCGAGCGCCCCCGCCGGCCCCCGCTATATTGCCGCTTCCATGGCCTTCGAGCACCCCGAGAAGCCTCTGCCGTTCAACACCGACGCGCTGGACGGGATCAGTCGCCAGGTGAACGAATGGCACCACGATTCCCATTACGCGGGGTACGTCCGCGGGCGGAACGCGGTGGAGAAGCGCCTCGAGGAGATGCGCGAGAAGGGCGACTTCACCGACGTGCGCGGCCTCAAGCAAAACGAGAGCCACAACGCGAGCGGTCAGATCCTCCACGAGATCTACTGGTCGATCCTGGGCGGCTCCGGCGAGACGGACCCCGAGCTCGCGGTCCATCAGAAAATCGAGGAGGACTTCGGATCTTTCGAGGCCTGGCTGGCCGAGTTCAAGGCGGTGGCGGTCGCCGCGCGCGGCTGGGCGATCACCTGCTTCGATCCCTCCGACGGCCGGCTCCACGTCTACCTCGCCGACGGCCACGACGGCGGCGCGGTGTGGGGCGCGCAGCCCCTGATCCCCCTCGACGTGTGGGAGCACGCCTACTACTACGACCACGGACCCAACCGGGCGGCCTACGTCGACGCGTTTTTGGAGAACCTGAACTGGAAGGCCGTGAACGAGCTCTACCGCCGGGCGGTCGGCGGCTGAGGAGATGCCCTCGGTCCTGATCGTCGCGGGCGAGCCGTCGGGGGACGCGCTCGCGGCAGAGCTGGTGGAGGCGGCGCGGGAGATCGCGCCCGAGGTGCGGTTCTTCGGGGCCACGGGCCCGGAGCTGGAGCGGGCCGGGGCCGAGCGGGTGGTGCCGACGTCCGAGCTGGCGGTCATGGGCCTGGTCGAGGTCGTCCGCCAGCTGCCCGCAGTCTGGCGGGCGATGGGGCGGCTCGAGGAGGCCGCCGCCGAGCGGCGCCCGGCCGGCGCCATCCTGGTGGACAGCCCCGACTTCAACCTGCGGCTCGCGGCCCGGCTCCGCCGGCTGGGCGTTCCGGTCGTCCAGTACGTGAGCCCCACGGTCTGGGCCTGGCGCGCGGGCCGCGTGGCGACGCTCGAGCGGAATGTCCGCCGGCTCCTCCTCACCCTGCCGTTCGAAGCCGAGGTCTACGCCGGCACCGGCGTGGACGCGGTCTACGTGGGCCATCCCGCGGCGGACCGGATCCCGGACCCGCCCGCCCCGCGAGCCGAGGTGGCCGGGCGGTGGCGGCTGCCGGAGGGCGCGCCGTGGGTGGCGCTGGTCCCGGGGAGCCGCGCCGGGGAGCTCGCCCGCATGGGGCCGCTCCTGGCCGCCACGGCCGCGCGGATCCGGGAGGCCCGTCCCGAGGTAGCGTTCCTGGCCCCGGTCGCGCCGGGCGTCTCCCCGGAGGCGGTGCTGGACGCCCTCGCCGGAGGGCCGCCCGTGACGGCGGTGGACCGCGACCGCTTCCACGCCCTCGCCCACGCGGCCGCGGCGGTCGCCACCTCCGGCACCGCATCGCTCGAGCTCGCCCTCCTCGGGGTCCCCCACGTGGTCGCCTATCGCATGGCGGGGGTGACCTTCCAGGCGGCGCGGGCGCTGGTTCGGGTGGACCACATCGCGCTCCCCAACCTGATCGCCGGCCGCCGGGTGGTCCCCGAGTTCGTCCAGTCGGCGGCGACCCCGGACGCGGTGGCGGCCCCCGTCCTCACCTGGCTGTCCGAGGCCGCCGCGGCCGACGACGCTCGCCAGGCCCTGGAGGACGTGAAGGCCGCGGTCGGGCCCCCGGGAACGGCCCGCCGGGCGGCGATGGCCGCGCTCGAGGCGCTCGGCCTCGCCCGCGCCGGGGCGGAGCGGACTTCGGATCAGTCGGAGGTTTGACAACCCCGGTCCCGTCCGCGAAGTTGGGTTCTACGCGCCGAACCGCGCTCCGTCCCCCGCGCCCGGACCCGCCCATGACGCGAACCGACTGGATCTCCACGTACAGCCGCGTCTTCTGCGGCATCTCGTTCCTGGTCCACGGCACCCCCAAGATCCTGAACCTGAACGGCGCCATGGAGAGCGCCGCCGGCGTCGGGCTCCCGGAGGTCGCCGGGATCCCCATCGCGCTGCTGGAGTTCTTCGGCGGCATCCTCCTGCTGGTCGGGCTCCTCGTCCGCTGGATCGCGCCACTCCTGATGGTGGAAGTCCTCGTTTCGGGGGTCTGGGTCCACGGCAGGTGGGGATGGGACGTCTACAGCTACGGCTACGAGTTCGCGCTGGCTCTCTTCCTGCTTCTTCTGACGGCGTGGTGGCTGGGGCCGTCGCCCCTGTCGATCGACGGCCGGATGGGACGACGGCGGCGTGAGGGGGAGGTCCCGTCGGAAGCGTGAGCCCGGCCCGCCCGTTCCTCTCCGCCGAGCCCGAGGTCCGCCTCTCCCGCGCGTTCGACCAGCCGTTCGCCAACTTCCTGGCCACGGCGCGCACCTGCTACAGCTCCAGCGGTATCGTCGGAGACGTCGAGCTGAACGACCGCTGGGCCTCGCTGGCGAAGAGCCTCTACCAGGCCGGCCACCACACGACCCTCCAGCACGCCCAGTTCCAGTTCGCCATCTCCAACGTGAGCCGGCACTTCATCTGGGCGTTCCTCCACAGCCACCCATTCTACAACAGCGAGCAGGTGAGCCAGCGCTACGTGGAGGTGAAGCCGGGGAACGTGGCGGTCCCGCCGCTGGAGGGCGCTGCGCTCGATCGCTACCGGGCGGCGGTCGAGCGGCAAATGGCGGACTACCGGCGGCTGATCGCGCTTCTCACCCCGGTCACCGAGGACGCCTTCTACGAGCGCTTCCCGGGCCGCCGCTCGCATCCGGAGAAGTACGCGAAGGACATCCAGAAGCGGGCCCAGGAGATCGCCCGCTACGTGCTCCCGGTCGCCACCTTCGCCTACCTCTACCACACGGTGAGCGGGATCACGCTGCTCCGCTACGCGCGGCTTCCGGAGCAGATGGACGCGCCGACCGAGACACGCGCGGTGGTCGACAAGATGGTCGCCGCGCTCCTCGAGCACGATCCGTCGTACCGGACGATCCTGGAGGCGCCGATGCCGCTCGAGGAGACATCGGAGTGGCGGTTCCTTCACGCGTCGAACGGGAACGGCTCCGCGCCGGCCGACGATGCGGCCCGGGCGCGGGCCTTCGTGGCCGAGTTCGATTCGGCGCTCGCCGGGCGGATCTCGCTCCTGGTCGACTGGGGCGCGCGGAACGAGGAGATCCTGGCCCAGGCGGTCCGCGAAGTGCTGGGCGAGCCCGAGGCCGCGCTCTCCGACGACGACGCGATCGCGATGGCGCTGGACCCGGCGGTGAACCCGGTCCTGGGGGAGGCGCTGAACCTCACCACGCACGGCAAGCTCACCCGGGCGCTCTTCCACCCCCACTACACGTTCCGCAAGAAGCTCTCCCACGCGGCCGACTCCCAGGACCAGCGGCACCGCATGACGCCCGGGTCGCGGCCCGCGCTGACCGCCCACGTCACGGGCGAGCCCGACTACGTGGTCCCTCGCCTGGTCCGTGAGGATCCGGCCGCCCTGGCCGCCTACGAGGAGAGCATGGAGCGGACTTGGGAAGACGTGGCCGCGCTCAAGGCCGCCGGCGCGCCGGCCGAGTTCGCCGAGTACCTGCTCCCGAACGCCGTCAGCGTCCGCTTCACCGAGTCGGCGGACCTCCTGAACCTGTGGCACAAGCACTCCATGCGGCTCTGCTACAACGCCCAGGAGGAGATCTGGCAGGCCTCGGTGGAGGAGGCCGCCCAGGTGCGCGAAGTGAACCCGCGGATCGGCGCGCATCTGCTTCCCCCCTGCACCATCCGCCACCGCGCCGCGCAGAAGCCGGTCTGCCCCGAGGGAAACCGCTTCTGCGGCGAGCGCGTGTGGACGATGCCGCTGGAGGCGTTCTCCCGGCGGATCTGAGCCGCGAATGGAGGCGCGCGTGAGAGGGTCCATCCTCGGAGTCCTGGTCGTCGGTATGGTGGCCGCTCCCGTCGGGGCGGGGGCCCAGGAGGCGGACGTTCCCGCCGGGGCAGGGGCCCAGGACGCCGTCGTGGCCGCCCGCGATGTCCTTCCCCCCGCAGGCGCGGCCTGGCGTGGCGGCGG
>DATLFF010000133.1:0-10017 GCA_035524915.1 Gemmatimonadota bacterium
CGGCGGCTCGCTTCGTGTCGTTTACAGGGACGCGATCGGACCCCGGCTGCCGAGCCGGGACGTGAGATACCAGCTGTGCGAGGCGGGATCGGCGGTGGCCTGCAGTCCGGATGTGCTCATGGTCTGGTAGGGGATCGGGCCCGCTACTCGTACCTCAGCGCCTCGATCGGATCCAGGTTCGCCGCCCGGTTCGCCGGGAATAGCCCGAACCCGATCCCGATCGCTGCGCTCGCCCCGAGCCCGATCACGAACGACCAGACGGACAGCGATACCGGGAACGAGATCAGCCGCGCCACGCCCGCCGCCAGGGCCGACCCGAACAGGACGCCGAACGCCCCGCCGATCGCCGTCAGGACGGCGGCCTCGATCAGAAACTGCCACAGAATGTCGCGCTTCTTGGCGCCGAGGGCCTTCCGCACCCCGATCTCGCGGGTCCGCTCGGTCACCGAGACCAGCATGATGTTCATGACTCCGATCCCGCCCACCATCAGCGCGATCGAGCTGATCACGATCATGGCGAGGAAGACCGAGCCCGTGATCTGGTCCCACAGCGCCAGGAAGCTCTCCTGGTCCACGATGTCGAAGTCGTTCTCCTCGGCCGGCCGCAGGCCGTGCCGCTGGCGCATGAGGAAGGTGGTCTCGTCGGTCGCGTCCTGCACTCGGCCCGTCTGAGGCACGATCGTCATCATGAAATCGGGGTCGCCCCTCTCGAAGTCGCGGTGGAACGTCGTGTAGGGCAGCACCACGCGGTTGTCCTTCGATTGCCCCGACATCAGTATGATCTCCTCGGCGAAGACTCCCACCACCGTGTAGGGGATGCCGCCGATCCGGATCCGCTTGCCGACCGGGTCCACATGGGGAAAGAGCTCCTCGGCCACGCCGGCGCCGAGTACGACCACGCGGTTCCGGTTCCGCACCTCGCTCTCGGTGTAGAAGCGGCCGAGCGTCACGTCGGCGGCGAAGACCTCCGGGTAATTGTGGGTGGTGCCGACGAGGTCCAGGTGCACGCTCTCGTTCCGGTACGCGAGCTCCCGGTTCACCGGGGTCACGCCCGTCCCCAGAAACAGGTCGTAGGTCCGCACCGAGGGCAGGCGCGCGATCGCCTCGGCGTCCTCCTCGGTGATCTCCGGCCTGCGTTCGAGCCGCAGGAACTCGCGCTCGCCGGTGATGATCCGGCCGGCCCACTTCCGGAGGAACAGGTGGTCGGCGCCGATGGACTCGATCTCTCCCTTGATCTGCTCGTCGAGGCCGCGGACCAGCGACGTCATGCCGGCGATGGCGGTGACCCCGATCACGATTCCGAGGATCGTCAGGAACGAGCGCAGCTTGTGGGCGCGGAGCGTCTCGACCGCCATCCGCGCGCTCTCACCGACGCCGGCGAAGGGGGCCCGGTCGTCACTCATAGCGGAGCGCTTCGATGGGGTCGAGACGGGCCGCCTTGGCCGCGGGATAGATCCCGAAGACGATCCCGACGAGCGAGGCGATCCCGACTCCGAGCGCGATCGACCACCAGGTCATGGTGTACGGGAGGGGCGTCACGGCCCCCACGACGATCGCGATCGCGAAGCCCAGCGCGACCCCGATCAGCCCGCCGATCGCGGAGATCACGACCGCTTCGATCAGGAACTGGCGGAGGACGTCGGAGTTTCGCGCCCCGACGGCCTTGCGGATCCCGATCTCGCGGGTCCGTTCGGTGACGGCGACCAGCATGATGTTCATGACCACGATCCCGCCCACCACCAGCGAGATCGCGACCAGCCCCACGAGCGCGCTGTAGATGCCCGTGGTGACGTTCTGGTAGAGCTCCATGAACTCCTGGCTGGTGATGAACCCGAAGTCGTCCGGCTCGCCCGGCCGGAGGCGGTGGCGGGCCCGCATGATCATGCGCGTCTCGTCGATGGCCGCCTGAATGTCGCCCGGGTCGGCGGCCTTGATCGAGATGTCCACATTGGCGCGCCGGCCGAAGGCCTTCTGCCAGAGCCCGAGGGGGATGACGACGAAGTCGTCCTGTGTGACTCCAAATGTGGTGCCCTGCGCCTCCGAGATGCCGATCACGACGAAGTGGCGGCCGCGGACACGGACCGTCTGGCCGAGCGGATCGCGGGTCGGGAAGAGCTCGTCGGCGACCTCGTTCCCGATCACGGCGACGGGGCGATCGTTCCGGATCTCCAGCGGAGTCAGATGGCGGCCGCGGCCGATCTCGAACGTCGACAGGTACGGGTACTCCGGACCCACCCCGCGGACGCTCATGTCCTCGACCCGCCTGGCGCCGCCCCCGACGTCCTCGCGCGAGGAAGCCTCGGCCGCGACGTAGAGCAGGTTAACGCCCTGGCTGGCCAGGGCCTCGGCGTCGTCTTCGGTCAGCTCGGGCCGGCGCTGGGCCTCCAGCATCGCCTGGGGATTGAAGATGTCGCTGGTGCCGATCCGATCCAGGATGAAGACGTCCGATCCGCGGCCGGTGATGACCTCGGTCACCTTCGAGTTGAGCCCCTGGATGACGGTCACGACCGCGATGATCGAGGTCACCGCGACGATGATCCCCAGGAGCGTCAGGAAGGCGCGCAGCTTGTTCGCGCGGAGGGACTGGAGAGCGGAAACGAGGGCTTCCCATGCGTTCATGCGGTATAGACCGGCCCGGCCGGCATCGGGTTCAAAGGTCCCGCCGGAGTGGGTTGCACGGGGGGGTCAGGAGGCGGAGCGGACCCGGTACGTAAGAACGGCTTCGCCGCCCGCGGGTACGTCGACCCGCCAGCGGATCGTGGTGGCGTCCACCCGCTCGTGGGGCCGGCTCTCCTCGACGATCGTCCAGTCGCCGGGCACGTCTTCGACCACCAGCACGGTGCGGGCCCTCCGGCCCCGGTTCCGAAGCTCGATTCGCCAGGCGGTCTCGTGCGTGCGGGGGTCCAGCCGGCGGTAGTCCGTCTGGGTGCGCTCGGCGACCAGGTCGAACGCGCTCCCGACGTCGATCTCCACTTCCTCGCCGTCCGGCGTGTGCGGCACGGGCGCCGACCCGGCGAACCGGAGGTCGCTCCCCTGGCCGAGGTAGGTGTGGATCGTGCCGGCCGGGAGCGGCGCGTCCGACCCGGCCACGCCCCGGTTCTCGAACCGCAGCCGGATCCGGGCGTGCAGCAGAGACGGTTGGGGATACGGACCGTGGAACCACCAGTTCTGGCCGCGGAGGATGTACTCGCGCTCGATCGGGATCGTCGCCCCCGGGAAGAGACCCGCCCGGGCGACCGACCGCGCGGGCAGCGTCACCGACTCCGCGATCGGGTACAGGTACCAGTCGGAGAACGACTCGGGGGCGGCGGACTCGACCGCCATGTCCATGGCCTGCACACGCTCGCCCCGGTAGACCGGAGACGCCCCGCCTCCCGAGCGGCGGATCTCGCCCGCCACGAGCTCGAGCCGGGCCCCCGGGAAGGCGACGTCGGTGTCGTTCCGCACGGTCGCGCCGCCCGACAGCCACATCGACGACTCGTCCTCGCCGAGGATCGCCACGTAGTCCGCCGACCAGGACAGGCCGTCCGCCAGGTAGTGGGCGGTCAGCGGGCCGGCCAGAGCCTCGGCGAAGGTCCACCGGATGGCCGGCTCCAGCAGGCCCCCGGCGTCGGGCACCTCGAGCGGTCCGTCCCAGCCGACCAGGAGGCGGTCGCCGATCCGGAGAACCGGGCCGTCGGCCGAGACCACGGTGGCGCTCTGACGGGTCCCGTCGGGCCAGACGAGCACGGCCTCCCGGCCGACGCTCCGCCGGAGGATCGAGGCCCCGTCCTCGCCGGCCTCGAAGACCTGGGAGGCGGCCGACAGCGGGCGGCCGTTGCGCACCGGGAGGATCGTGGCCGGGTCGGCGGAGCCCGGGACGCCGGTCCATACGACGGCGGCGCCGGCCGGCGCCGCGACCGCGCGCGTATCGCGCACCTGGGCCCAGCCCGAATAGACGGTGAGGGCGAGCGCGCCGCGGTCGGCGGGAGTGACCACGGTCTGGGCGGCGACCGGGACGGCCCCGGACAGGGCGGCGGCCAGCAGAATCGCATGAAGTCGAAGTCGGATCATGTCCATCAATGTACCACGAACGGGCGGCCGGCGTTCCGGCTGGCGTTCCCCACGGGCAGGTCGATAGAATCCGGCCCCGATGCTGCTCGGTGCCCACATGTCGACCGCGGGGGGTCTGGCCACCGCCTTCGAGCGGGGGAACGCCCTCGCCTGCACGGCGATCCAGATCTTCACCTCCAGCCCGCGCCAGTGGAAGGGCCGCGACCTGACGGCGAGCGAGGTTGAGGCGTTCGCCCGGGCGTGGGAGGGCTCCTCCTGCGAGGTGTGCCTCGCCCACGACATCTACCTGACGCGGCTGGGGACCCGGGACCCCGCCATCCTCGAGAAGTCGCGCCGCGCGTTCGCCCGCGAGCTGACCACCTGCCAGGTGCTCGGGCTCTCACTCCTGGTGTTTCACCCCGTGGGGGACGCCGACCCGGACGAGGAGGCGGTCCTCGACCGCGTGGCCGCCTCGCTGGACGACGTGTTCGCGGAGGTGCCCGACGGCGGCACGCGGGTGGCGATCGAGACCACCGCCGGCCAGGGAGCGGACGTCGGCTGGCGCTTCGAGCACCTGGCCCGGATCATCGAGAGGTGCGGCTCGCCCGAGCGGCTCGCCGTGTGCGTGGATACCTGCCACGTCCACGCGGCGGGCTACGACATCGTCTCCGACGACGGCTACGACACGGTGATGGCGGCGCTGGACGCCGCGGTGGGGATCGACCGGGTGGGCGCAGTCCACCTGAACGACTCCCAGAAGCCGCGGGGGAGCCGCGTGGACCGACACACGCACATCGGGCGGGGGACGATCGGCGAGGCGGCCTTCGGCCGAATCCTGCGAGATCCCCGTCTGGCGGACGTTCCCAAGGTCCTCGAGACACCGAAGGACGACGACATGGACGCCGTCAACCTGGCGTTGCTGCGTCGGCTGGCGGGGGAGAGTTGACCGGGCGCGGAGCGCGCCGTCGGATGCGGTGGGCGGCGGCGGTCGGAGCGACGCTCCTGGGAGTGGCGGTGGCGCTGGGTGTCGTGTGGTGGAGGGCCGGCGCGCTCCCGCTGTCGGCCCCGCTGGTGGGCCCCGACGCGATCGCTCCGCTGGACCCGGCGACCCTGCCTGCCGGCGCCGCCCGGCCGGTGGTGGGGAATCCGGGGTGGGAGTCGCTGGGCGCCGACGACCGCAAGCGGGCGGAGCGGCCGCTCGGCGACTCCGCCCGGGAGTGGCTCGACGACCACGGGCCGGACGTGCGGCGGGTGGCGGCCGCGTTCGACGTCTCGCCCGTCGCCCTGGGCGGGCTGGTGGCGGTGGAGAAAACGCTCCTGGTCGGGCGGGTGGACGACGTGGGGGACGACCTCTTCCGCGCGGTCTTCGGTTCGCTTCGCGAGGCCGACCTGGAGCGGTGGGTTGCCGACCAGGAGACCCGCTACCGCCGCGGGCGCGCCGACGGCAACGGCTCGATCGTGCGCAACCCGTACCTGTGGACGCTGGGGCCGGCCCAGGTGTCGTTCCGCCTGGCGGTGCAGTACGAGCCCGCCGTGGCCCGGCGGCTGAACCGGCGGGAACGCAGCGCCCGGCAGGTGCTGCAGGCCGTGACGTCCCCTTCGGGCAATCTCGAGTACGCCGCGGCGCTCCTGGCCGAGGCTCAGCGCGCGTACCTCACGATCGCGGGAATGGACATCGCCGGGAACCCGGGCGTGCTGGCGACCCTCTACCACCTGGGCGCGCCCACCGTGCGGGCGCGGCGACTGGCGGCCGACAACGCGGCGCGGGAGGCCCGCGGCGAGCCCGCCCATCTGCCTCAGGTGAACTTCTACGGCGCCTTCGTGAACCTGAACGCGAGCGAGATCGCGGAGAGGATCGGCGCTGCACCGCCGGAATAGGGGAGGGCCGCGGAGATCCGCGACCTTCCTTCAGCGGCCGGCGCTGTCCCGGTCGGGCTCGGCGAACTTGAGCAGCATGCGATCCGCCAGGTGACGCCGTCCTTCCCAGAATCCGGTGTGGTCGTCCTCGGGGTTCCGGAGGGCGTCGCTCGACTCGACGAGCTCGAATCCGGCGCTCGTGAACTCGTCGATCACGGTCCGGTCGCCCATCCGGTGGGTCTCCATGTCGTGCCCGTGGTCGGCGCCGAGACGGAGCTCGACCACGCCGATCGTGCCGCCCGGGACGAGGGCGCGGTGCAGCGCCTCGAAGAGCCCCGCCGGGTCCTCGAACAGGTGATAGCCGCGGATGATGAGGACGTGGTCGACGCCGTCCGCGGGCAGATCCGAGAGGGAGTCCACCAGGGTGACGTTCGTCGCCTCCGCCAGGTCGCCGCGCGCGACGCGGGCCATCAGGCCGGGGCTGTACCCCTGGGCGTACACCCGGCCGTCGGGACCCACGCGCTCACTCAGGAGCCAGGTGTAGTAGCCACTCCCGGCGAACACGTCGACCACCCGGTCGCCGGGCTCTACGCCGACGAAGTCCATGACGACCTGGGGTCGGGAGCCCTCGTCGCGGGCCACTTCGGCGGAGCGATCGGGGATCTCCTCGTGATCGTGGTCGGCGGTCTCGACCGTGTCGGGCGCGGCCTCGGACGGCCCCTCGTCGGTTTCCGACCCGCCGCACGCGAGCGCGCCGAAGGTCAGGCCGAGGACGAGGAGGGAGAGAGGGGTGCGCATGAGGCGGTCCTCCATTCTCATGGTGCGGGTGCGGGGCTGGACGGATAACGTGGTGGGTGAAGATGACCCTTGAGCCGATCCGCGTACAGGCCCCGCGCATGATCGCCGGGAAGTTCCTCGGCGGCTTCGTGCCGGCGGTGGCGTATCACTTCGGCGTGTTGGAGGTGCTCGAGGAGCGGGGGTTCCGCCTGCGGCGGGGCTTCCGCGCCCCCGAGGAGCCGCGCGCGACCGGTCCTCCGGGCTTCGACCTCCTGGTCGGCTCGAGCGCTGGCGCGTTCTTCGTCACCGCGGCGGCCGCGGGAGCCACCCCGGAAGACCTGGTGGGCGCCGCCGCCGAGGGTGCCGCCTTCGCGCCGTTCCAGTCGGATCTTTTGGGCTCCGGACCGGGCCTGTCGCTCCGCATGGCGCGCTGGCTGGCCGGGGGGCCACGGGCGTCGTGGTCGGCCCGCAAGGGATGGAAATCGTGGGCGGCCGAAAACACGCTGAACCTGCTGTTCCCGCTGTGGCGGCTGGACCCGCTCCAGGCGTACCTGCGGGACGAGGTGCTCGGCGGACGCGACTGGGAGGACCTCCGGACCGAGTGCTCGATCCTGGCCGTGGACCTGAATCATCCGGTGACCCTGATCCTGGGCGAGCGGGAGTCCCCCGTCCTCGGGCTCCTCCGGCGGGAGCCGGTTTCCCCCGAGGCGGTCCACCTCGTCCTGGGGTCCGAGGGCCGGAAGATCATCGACGCCTTCGTCCGCGCCGGGGTCGACCCCGAGCATCCCGCGCTCGGCCAGTACCGCGAGCGGCCGGACATCCGCTCCACCGCGATCTACGCGCGCGGGGTGCCGATGGACTGCGCGGCGGCCGGGTCGATGGCGGCGTGGCCGATCTACGCCCCGGTGGACGTCGCCAACCGCGCCGGGGAGCCGATCCGGATCGGGCACTACCCCCTCCAGGTGGTGGACGGCGAGGACCGCAATCCCTTCACCACCGACGTGGCCGAGGAAGCGGGTGCCGACCTGATCGTGATCTCCTCGATCACCGCCCCCTACAAGTTCCTGCACGGGATCGGGTCGCTGGCGGGACGTGGCTACACCGCCATCCACGAGCAGAAGACGGCCCAGAGCCGGGACGCGAAGCAGGAGGACGTGATCCGCTCCCACCTGGAGCACCGGCGGCTCTTACACGCGGCCCGCACCGTGCTCCTCGACCACGGGTGCTCGCGAGAGTCGATGGAGCTCATGGAGGAGGAGTTCCACCGGATCTGCTGGCTTCGGAACACCCGCATCCGCATCTTCCCGGACCCGGACATCGGCGGGGAGAACCACGTGCTGCGCACGCTCGACCCGCTCGAGTTCACTCCGCGCGCGATCGGGCGGGCGTTCGACCTCGGGCGGAGGGTGGCGGAGCGGGTGCTGAAGCGCTACCGGTTCGAGTTTCTGGAGTAGCGCCTCGCCGGTGGTGCCCCCTCGCGCGGGCCGGTAGATTCGGCCCTATGACGTTGCGGGTCAACGAGATCTTCCACTCGATCCAGGGCGAGTCCACGCACGCCGGACGGCCGTGCGTGTTCGTGCGGCTGACGTACTGCTCGTTGCGGTGCTCCTACTGCGACAGCGAGTACGCCTTCTTCGAGGGCGTGCACCGCTCGCTCGACGAGATCGTGGGTGTGGTCCGCGGCTACGGATGCGACCTGGTCGAGGTCACCGGAGGCGAGCCGCTCATCCAGCGGGAGACGAACGCGCTCCTCGCGCGGCTCCTCGTGGAGGGGTTCGAGGTCCTCCTCGAGACGAGCGGCGCGTGGCCGATCGACGACGTCCCGGACGGGGTCAAGGTCATCATGGACTTGAAGACGCCCGGCAGCGGGATGGTCGGCCACAACCGGTGGGAGAACCTGGGGCTCCTGGACGCCACCGACGAGGTCAAGTTCGTGATCTGCGACCGCGCCGACTACGAGTGGGCCCGGAGCGTCGCGGCCGAGCACGGGCTCGCTTCGCGCCACGCGGTCCTCTTCTCGCCGTCGTACGGCCAGCAGGATCCGCAGGAGCTGGCCGAATGGATCCTCGAGGACCGCCTCCCCGTCCGGATGCAGCTCCAGCTCCACAAGCACATCTGGTCGCCGACCGCGCGCGGGGTGTGAGCCCGCGGGACGGGCGCCCGGCGGACCGCGAGGAGGCCCGCCAGGCCGAGGCCGCCGAGCTGGACGCCGAGATCCTGGAATCGATCGGCCGCGGCTGGGACGACCCCCTCACCGACGACGAGTTCGACGCGCTGGCCCGCGCCGTCTTCGCGCACCAGCACCGGTTCCTGCCCGTCTACCGGGAGTTCTGCTTGCTCCGCGGCGTGAGCGCGCCGGCCGACGTGGTCTCGTGGCGCGACATCCCACCGGTGCCGGCCGGCGCCTTCAAGGTCGGCCGCTGGGCCACGTTCCCACCGGGTCGCGAGGCGGCCGCCTTCCGCACCTCGGGGACGACCGGCGCCGCGGCCGGCATCCACGCCTTCGAGACGCTGGCCCTCTACAACGCCGCGATCGTTCCCGCCGCGCGGCGGTACCTGGTTCCGGACGTGGAGCGGATCCGGTGCGTGTTCCTGACTCCGCCGCCGGCCGCGGCGCCGGCTTCCTCGCTGGTCCACATGTTCGCGGTGTTTCGCGAGGCCTTCGGATCGCCGGGATCGGCCTTCATGCCCGGGGGAGCCCCAGAGGCGCCGGTGCTCTTCGACGCCGCCGCGGCCGGCGGCGGGCCGGTGCTCGTGGCGGGGCCGGCGGTGGCGTTCCTGAGGGTTCTCGAGGCCGCGGGTGGGCGCAGGTGGACGCTCCCCGAGAGAAGCCGGGTCATGGTCACCGGGGGCTTCAAGGGAGTCCGGACGAGCGCCGACCCGGCCGCACTCGCGGGAGCGATCGAGGACGGGCTCGGGGTCCCCCGGACGATGCAGGTGGAGGAGTACGGAATGACCGAGCTCTCGAGTCAGCACTACACCCCCACTCTGAGACGCGCGCTGGGGCTGGAGGCGGCCGGCCCGCCGGGGTTCCGGACTCCTCCGTGGGCGCGGGTCCGGATCGTCGACCCGGGGAGCGGTGGGGACGTCGCGGAGGGGGAGGAGGGAGCGCTGGTCCACTGGGACCCCGCCAATCGCGGGAGCGCGCTGGTGGTCCAGACGAGCGACGTGGGCGCGTGGACCGGGGAGGGGGCGTTCGTCCTCCGGGGCCGCGCGCCGGGTGCGGAGGCCCGCGGCTGCTCGCTGGCGGCGGATCTCTGGCTGGACGGAGCGTGAGCCCCCCGGCCGCGCGGGCCCGCGCGCGCTGCGCCGAGCTTCGGGCCGCGGCCGGGGAGCTGGTCGATCGGCCCG
>DATLFF010000134.1:0-3429 GCA_035524915.1 Gemmatimonadota bacterium
GGACGAGCGGCTGCACCGGCGGTTCGTGGAGAAGGTGCGGCTCAGCCGCAGCTCTGGCCCACCACGAACCAGCAGCGCGCCGTCGGCGCGGTCGTGAGGAAGTCCAGCAGCAGGTCGCCCACCTTGGCCGCCCCCGCCCGAGACGGGTGGGTGCCATCGAGCCCGAAGTCCGAGCGCAGCCAGCGCAGCCCGTCGTCGCGGGGCTCGGTGCCGTCCGCCCACAGGTAGGGTCCCCACGCTAGCCACGGGGCCCGCGTGTACGCCAGGTCGCCGGACTCGGCGTCGATCGCGCCCCCCGTCCGCGCCTGTTCGATCTGGGCGGAAACCACCCACTTCACGGCGAAGCCGGTTTCGTAGGCGTAGGGCTCGGGGCTGAGCTGGGTCAGGGCGTACCCGCCGTAGGTGCGGCTGGAAAGATAGACGATCTGGAGGTTCGGGTAGCGTTCCTCCAGCGCGCGGACGATCCCTCCGAGCGAGCGCTCGAGGACGTAGGCGTCGGCCGCCGGATCGGGCAGCGATCGTTCCGGCCGCCCGTTCGCCTGTTTGATCCACACCGCCTGGACCTGCGCCTCGGTGAGGCCCCGCGGGGCCAACCGCTCCTCGAGTATCCGCAGGTAGTTCTCGTGGTCCGGCGACTCCCAGTCCTCGGCCGGCTCGCCGCCGAACGCCCCGTCCACGATCGCCACGGTCGCGTGGTCGACCAGCGGGTCGACGGCCGCCTGCCCGGCGAACGTCCACGGGTCGCACGGAGGCGGCCCCCCGCAGAACTCCTGGGTGGTGTTCGACATGCCTATGGACAGGAGCACGATCCAGCCGCCGGGATCAGGCCGGCCCTGGGCGTCCAGCGGCTGAACGAGCGCCGCCCTGCGGGCGCCTTCGGCCGCGTGATCGGGGGGCGGAACGTTGCCGCCGCCCGGGTAGAGCCCACCTTCGAAGCCCAGATAGCGGTCCGGCGCGAGATCGGAGAGAGGAACGCGCTCGGCGAGGTCGATCCCGTCCCCGTCGTCCCCGCGGTCGAGCGGGACTCCGGTGGAGGAGCAGGCCGCCAGGAGCGCGGCCAGGACGAGAGGGAATCTGAGTCGGATGACGGAGCCCATGCGCTTCATGGACGGTTGTACCCGCCGTTCGTTAACCCGTTCCGGCCGTCACTCGGCGGCGAACGTGGCGTGCACCGTGACCGTGATCTCCTTGGTGCGCGAGGCGGTCGTGTGGATGCCGTAGTCGCTCACTTCGGTGGAGAAGGGCTCCGTGATCTGGAACACGCCGGCCCTGGCCGAAACGATCTGGTCCACCGTCTGGCCGGCGGCGCCGCCGATCTCCTGGGCCCGCCGGAGGGCGTCCTCGGTGGCGGCGGACAGGAGCTCGTGCTTCAGCTCGTCGATTCCGGAGTAGAAGTATTCGAGCCGGCTCGACCCGAGGACGATGCCCGTCTCGACCAGCGGCGCGGGGTCCAGCGCCAGCGCCTCGAGGGATCGGCCACCCCCCTCCGCGATCACGTAGACGCTCTGCTCCAAGTTGAACCCGGTGCGCGTCCCGTACTGGTCCCACGTGGGCATCGCGTTCACCGGCTGCACGCCCACCGCCTCGTCGGGGATGCCGGCCCCGCGCAGGACCGACCGCACGCGCTCCAGGTCGGAGCGCAGCAGCGCATAGCCGCTCCCGAAGGCCTCCGTGGAAACCTGGCGGCTCAAGGAGATGCTCCACTTCACCACGTCCGACTCGAAGCGCTGGGCCGCCGCTCCGGTCACGCTGATCGTCTCCGTCTGGCCTCTGGAGCTGTAGTGGAAGAGCCCGAACACGGTGGCCGCGAGGAGCATGAAGAGGCCGAGGACGAGTGCCGCCAGACGATCCATGGACGCGTTTCTCCCTGGGTGAAGGTCGGTGGAGGTTGAAGATGGCGCGGCGGGCGCCGGCGAACCAGCCCCGCCGGGATCAGCGCTTCGTCTGGCGGCGGTAGTACTCGGGGTAGCGGAGGACCCGCGCGGTCAGCCGGGGCGAGATCGCCTCGAGCCAGGGGAGGAGCCGGGCCGGCGCATACGGGGTAACCAGGAAGCGGGGGCGCTCGAGGCAATCCAGGATGGCGCTGGCCACCTCCTCGGCGCTCTGCCGGGGGCCGCCCACGCGGGCCCGCGCCCGCTCGCTCCCGCCGCTCGTGTGGTCGCGGAGCGCGGTCCGGAACTCGGTGTCGGTCACGACCGGATGGACCACCGAGACGTCCGCCCCGATCGCCTCGGCCTCGATCCGGAGCCCCTCGGCCAGGTTGGTCTGCGCCGCCTTGGTGGCGCTGTAGAGCGCGCTCCCCGGCAGGCCGGCCCACGCCGAGGCGCTCGAGACGACCACCACGTGCCCGCTCCCCTGCTCCCGGAACACGGGCCACGCCGCCTGGATCGCCCAGACGGTGCCGAGCACGTTGACATCGAAGATCTCGCGCGCCTCTTCGGGGGGCGTCTCGGCCACCGGCGCGGCCACGCCGAAGCCGGCGTTCGCCACCACGGCGTCCAGCCGCGCCCAGCGCCGGACGACAGCTTCGACGAGGCACTCCACGGCCGCCCGATCCCGCACGTCGCCGGGAACCACCTCGGCTTCCCCGCCGGCCTCGCGGACCGCGTAGGCCACGGCCTGGAGCCGGTCCTCCCGCCGGGCCATGAGACCCACGCGCATTCCCTTGCGGCCGCACGCCACGGCGGTGGCCGCGCCGATTCCAGACGAGGCGCCGGTGATCGCCACCACCCGGCCGCGGAGGTCCCGCTTCCCCATGCGCGCGAATCTACCGCCCCGGCGTCGGTTGACGCCCTCCGGACCGGGGCGGACCTTCTATCGCGGACCCCGGATACCGAGCGAAAGGACGACCATGAGCGATCCCGCCATTGAGAGCCAGAGAGCCGCGCCCGTGCACAGCCGCGCGGCGGGGCCGGACGCGCGCCGGCCTTCCACCCTGACCGAACGCCTGAAGGATTACCGTCCCGAGGCCTACCCCGACTTTTCCGATCCCGAGGTCCGCCAGCGGATGGAGGTGGCCATCGATCGGGTCCGGTCCCGGCTCGGGCGCACGTATCCGAACCGGGTCGGCGGCGAGGATCTCCACCTGCCGGAAACCCAGTCGTCCACCAATCCGGCCAGTCCCCAACAGGTGATCGGCGTCTTCCCGCGCGGCCACCAGAAGATGGCCGACCGCGCGATGGAAGCGGCCGATGGGGCGTTCCAGAGATGGAAGGACGTCCCCGCCGACGAACGCTCCGCGGTGCTCTTCCGAACCGCCGACATCATGCGCCGGCGGCGGCTGGAGCTGGCAGCCTGGATGGTGTTCGAGGTCGGCAAGTCGTGGGCCGAGGCCGACGCCGACGTGGCAGAGGCGATCGACTTCTGTGACTACTACGCCCGACTCATGCTCCACTACGCCTACGACCCCTATCCGCTGGCGGAGTACCC
>DATLFF010000135.1:0-6712 GCA_035524915.1 Gemmatimonadota bacterium
GATCCTGGAGTGGATCGAGACGGTCCGGGTGACCGACGCCGTGCTCCTCCGGGCGTCCCGACCGATGCCCGTCTCTCTGGGAACGCTCGACTCCATCCACCTGGCCACCGCGCTCCTCTGGACCGAGCGGACCGGCGACGAGCTGGCCGTCGCCACCCACGACCGGGCGCTGGCGCGCGGAGCCCGGGCGTTCGGCCTCCGCGTCCACGGGGCGGAATGACGCCGGGCGGGGTCGCGCCTATATTGCCGGCCATGCGCTTCTCGTGGCCCACCGTCGCCCTCGCCGCCGTCGCGCTCGCCTGCGGCGGACCCAGCGTGGACCCCGACGCATCGCTTTCGGACTACACCTACGTCGAGCAGGACGTCCCGTTCATCGACCCCGACGTGCTGCGGGCGTGGATACAGGCCGGGCACGAGAGCGACGTCGTGTTCATCGACAACCGCAACTCGCTCCTCTTCCAGCAGCAGCGGATCGCGGGAGCGCGGCTCATCCCGACCGACCGGGTGGACATCCAGCTCTCGAGCCTGCCGCTCAACAAATGGCTCATCATGTACTGCACGTGACCGGACGACGGGTTGAGCGTCCGGGCGACGCAGATCGCGATCGAGAACGGATACGATAGAGTGGCGGTGCTGAAGGGCGGACTCTACTCCTGGCGCGACGCGGGCTATCCGGTAGCCTCCGGCTCCTGACGCCGATCGTGGCGGGGGCCGACCCCACCGCTCGGGACCCCGAGCTCCCCTCCTTCGTCAAATCGCTCTTCGGCGGCGAGATCGCCGACGGCCTGGTATTTCCGTACCCGCGCCTGCGCCCGACCGAATCGGAGGCGCTCGAGGCGTGGCTGGGCGACCTGCGACGGTTCCTGGACGCCAAGGTGGACGGGGACGCCTTCGACGAGGCGGCCGACCTCCCCGAGGCCGTGATCCGGGGGATGGCCGAGATCGGCCTCCTCGGGCTCACCGTCCCGATCCGCTACGACGGCCTCGGCTTTCGCCACCTCCAGGCGATGCCGGTGCTGACCGAGATCGGCACCCGCGACGCCGGGCTCGGCGTGCTCCTCGGGGCGCATCTCGAGATCGGACTGGGGGGGCTCCTCCTCTTCGGCACCGAGGAGCAGAAGCGGCGCTGGATCCCGGCCTGCGCCCGCGGTGAGACCCTGGCCGCCTTCGCCCTGACCGAGCCCGAGCACGGCTCCGACGCCCGCCACATCGAGTCCCGGGCCGTCCGCGCCCCGGACGGCCGCGGCTGGATCCTGAACGGCCGGAAGATCTGGATCGGCAACGCCCACCGGGCCGGCCTCCTCACCGCGTTCGCCCAGACCCCGGTCGAGCGCGACGGCGAGACGGTCGACCGCGTGACCGCCTTCGTCGTCCAGGGGGACGACCAGGGGCTGAAGATCGGCCGTCTCTGGAAGGGGGAGAAGCTGGGGATCCGCTCCTCGACCCAGGCCGAGGTGATCTTCGACGACGTCCGGCTCTCCGACGACCGGGTGATCGGCGAGGTCGGCAAGGGATTCAAGATCGCGATGCAGGTCTTGAACGGCGGCCGGCTGGGTCTGGCGGCGTTCGCCGTCGGCGGGATGCGGAAGGCCACGGAGGACGCGGCCGCGTTCGCCGCCGGGCGGCGGCAGTTCGACCGGCCGATCGCCGACTTCGACCTGATTCGCGAGAAGCTGGCGCGGATGCGGATCGACGCCTGGGTCGCCGAGGCGATGGTGACCGTGACGGCCGAGCTGGCCGACCGCGGCGACCACGACTGGAGCCTGGAGGCCGCGATCTGCAAGGTGTACGCGTCCGACGCCGCCTGGCGCACCGCCGACGACGCGCTCCAGATCGCCGGCGGGCGCGGCTACATGACCGACCGCCCGTTCGAGCGCTACCTGCGGGACGCGCGGATCCTGCCGATCTTCGAGGGCACGAACGAGATCCTGCGGCTGTTCGTGGGGCTGGCCGGAATGGAGCCGCTGGGCGAGCGGCTGGCCGGCGTGGGCCGCGCGCTCCGCGACCCGGTCAAGGAGTTCGGCCTCCTCTCGAGCTTCGCGTGGCACCGGCTCCAGGACGTGGCCGGCGATCCCGACGCGGAGGTCGAGGTGGCAGGGCCGCTCCGGGGACCGCAGAAGGTGCTGGAGCAGTTCGCCGGGATCCTGCACGGCAACGCCGCCCGGCTGATCCGCGAGCACGGCCGGGACCTCCCCGAGCGGCAGATCCCGGTGGCGCGACTGGCCGACGTGGCGATCGAGTCGTACGCGCTGGCCTGCGCGCTCTCGCGCGCCCAGGCAGCCATCGAGGCCCGGGGCGAGGAGGGCGCGGCCGGCGAGATCGACCTGGTGCGGCAGTTCAGCCGGATCGCCGGCGCGCGGGTCCGGGTGGCACGGTTCCAACTCGAGGACGACCGCACGGAGCGGATCCGGCGGATCGGGGGCGGGCCGGTGGCGGAGCAGCGCGGGGCGCGGGCATGACGATCCGGCGGCCGGACCCGCGCGAGCAGCAGCCCCCGGAGGCCGGCGACCCGCTCGCGTCCGCGGTCTGGATCCGTCCATTCGCGCGCGGGGACGACCGAGCGGTACGGGAGCTGGTCACCCGCGTCCTCGGCGAGTTCGACCTGACGCTCGACCCCGAGGGCACCGACGCCGACCTGGCCGACGTCGAGGCCGCCTACCGGGGAGGCGGCGGCGAGTTCTGGGTGGTGGAGGACGGTACCGGTCGGATCGTCGGCACGTGCGGCCTCTGGCCCGTTCCCGGCGACGCCGCGCGGTGCGAGCTCCGCAAGATGTACCTGGACCCCTCGCTCCGCGGCCGCGGCATGGGACGGCAGCTCCTGGAGACCGCGCTGGAGCACGCCCGGGCCGCGGGCCGCACCCGAGTGGAACTCGAGACGAACCACCGGATGACCGCCGCGATGGCGCTCTACGAGGCGTATGGATTTCGCCGGACGGCGCACGGCGGGGCGTGCACGGCGCGCTGCGACCGGGCGTACGCGCTGGAGCTGGGCTGACCGCGACGATCCACCGCGCCGGGAGGCGTGATATACTGGTCACATGCGGTGCGACCGTTTCATGCGATCCGGGCTTGCCCTCGCCGTTGCGCTGGCCACGGCCTGCGGCGGCCGCCTTGCCGCCCCTCCCGACGACCTCGTCGGCACCTGGGGCGGCGAGAACGCCGGAGTGGTCGTCACGGAAGCGGCGGCTCACGTCCACATCGGATGCACTCTGGGAGACACGAGCGGGCCGATCCTCCTGGCGGTGGACGGCACGTTCGACGTAGCCGGGAGCTACAACGTCGACGCCTATCCGGTCGATCGAGGGATCCTCCATCCCGCGCGGTTCACCGGCCGGGTGGTGGGACGGCAGATGACGCTGACCGTCACCCTCACCGACACCACGCTCCAGCTGGGCCCCGCCGTCCTCACGTTCGGCCGGGAGCCGGAGATGGGGACCTGTCCCATCTGTCGGGAGGATTGACCGGCTGCGTCGCGCTCCTTCGGGCGGTCAACCTGGGGAGCCACAACAAGGTCGCCGCGACGGACCTGCGGGATCTCTTCACCGCGCTCGGCTTCGAGGCGCCTCGCACCTGGCTCCAGACGGGCAACGTCGTCTTCGACGCCGAAACGGCTCCCGGCCTCGAGGCCCGGATCGAGGCCGAGCTCGAGGCGCGGCTGGGCCTGGTCACCGACGTGTTCGTCCGTACCGCGGCCGAGTGGAACGCCGTGATCGCGGGGAACCCGTTCCCGGCGGTGGCAGCGGACGATCCCTCCCATCTGGTCGTCGTCGTCACGAAGGCCACGCCCGCCGGGAAGGCCGTGGCGGCGCTCCGCGAGTCGATTGCCGGCCCCGAGGAGATCCGGCACGCCGACCGGCGACTCTACGTCACATACCCGGACGGGATCGGGCGGTCGAAGCTGACGATCGCGCGGATCGAGAAGGCGCTCGGGACGCGCGGGACGGGGCGGAACTGGAACACGGTGCGGAAGCTGGCGGAGCTCGTGGGGGAGCGGACGCGATAGGGCCGGGGCCGCCCGAACGGGCGGCCCCGATCCCGCAGGATCTTACTGGGGGAAGCCCCCGCCCGTGTCCGGGCCGTCCGGCGGCTGCTGCGGCTGCCGCACCCGCGGCGCGCGGCCGAAGTTGTACTGGAACGTCAGCTGGAGCACCCGCGAGTTGAACGCGCGCTCGGTGAACTGGACCAGGTTCTCGTCGCCCGCCTCGACCTTGAATCCCATCTGCTTGAACGGGTCGTTCAGCCGCAGCGACACCGTCGCCCGGTTCTCGAACAGCCGCTGGCGGAGGGTGAGCGACGTCATCTTGAAGCTCGAGAACTTGCCGGTCTCGAATTCCATCGGGGCGCGGTAGAAGGATGTCGCCTGGAGGCTCAGCGTCGGCGAGAGCGCGAACGTCCCGTTCACCCGCGTCGACCACGTCACCGCGTCCGACGCCAGGCTGGTCACCGAGCCGCCGTCCGTGACCTGCTTGAAGATGTTGAACGACGCGAAGCCGTTGAACCACTCCCCGATCTCGAACGTGCCGTTGACGTCGGTGCCCCACGAGTCGCTGTTCGCGAGGTTCTCGAACGTGACCGAGGTGACCTCGCGGTCGTCGATCACCGCGTCGGTGTCGACGATGAACCGGATGATGTCGCTCGTGTGCCGGTAGAACGGAGAGATCTGGAGCGAGCCGAAGTCGCCGGAGCGGGTGTAGCCGAGTTCCACCGCGTCGGTGTACTCGGGATCCAGCTCGGGGTTGCCGATGAACACGTTCTGCGGGTCCATGAAGGTCGGGAACGGGTTCAGCTCCTGGGTCCCCGGCCGCCGGACCCGGCGCGAGTAGGCCAGCTTGTACTCGGTCGTCTCGCTCGGCTTGTACGTGACGATGCCGCTCGGGAACAGGCTGGTGTAGTCGTGCGGGAAGCTCTCGTCGGTCAGCGCGAAGTCCTGGCTCGCGTACTCGGCCCGGAGGCCGCCCTGGAGCTGGAAGCGCCCGGCGCCATGGCTGACCACGCCGTAGACCGCCTGCACACCCTCCTCGAAGTCGAACGCGTTCGAGCGGTCGCTCGGCGTCCAGACGCCGGTGCCGAGCTCGTCCTCGAGCACGGTGAACTCGCGCTCCAGCCGCCGGAACGAGCCTTTGTAGCCGGCCTCCAGCTTGGAGTTCTCGCCGAAGGCGCGGGTGTAGTCGGACTGGAGGGTCAGCTCGCGGTTCACCGCGTCGACCTCGTTGTTCTCCCGCTCCAGCTGCAGCGTCGGGGTCGCGCCCGGCACCCGCCAGAGGAGAGTCGAGTCGTCGTCGGTCGAGCGGTTGAAGCGGAACTCGTTCGACCAGAAATGCCGCTGGGGTTCCCAGCTCCGCCGCCAGGCGAGCGTGTGGTCGAAGGTGAACGAGTCGTCCTCGCCCTCGCGGGGACGGGCGTAGACGTCGGTCACCTCTCCGGCGGCGTCCAGCTCGGTGTAGGCGCTGAGCGAATTCTCCTCGGAGCCGCGGAAGTTCATCACGAGCGTGCTGGTGAGCGCGTCCCGCTCGCTCACCTTGTACTCCAGCGTGTTGGTGAGGTTGTGGCCCCCGAACGTGTTCTCGCCGGCCACGTCCTGCTCGGTGAGCGACAGGATCCCGCCGCCCGCGCCCAGGCGCCGGCGGTCGTTGATCCCCTCGTATTCGCGGCCGAACCGGTTGAAGCCGTAGGTGGTGAAGAGCGTGAACGGTCCCTGCTGGTGGCCGACGTTCGCGCCCAGGTTGTACCGCTCCTCGGTGGCCGCCCCGAGGGTCAGGCCGAACGAGGTGCCGAGATCGGTGTTCTGCTTGAGCACGATGTTGATGATCCCCGCCATGCCCTCCGGGTCGTGGGCCGCCGACGGGGTCGGGATCACCTCGATCCGGTCGAGCGCGTTGGCCGGCAACTGCTGCAGGAAGCCGATCAGCTGGTCGCCGCGCACGGGCGCCGGCCGGCCGTTGATCTGGACGGCGACGTTCTCGTTCCCGCGCAGGCTCACCCGCCCGTCGGTGTCGACCTGGATCGACGGCACGTTCTCGAGCACTTCGGTGGCGTTGGTGGCGGCGGGCGCGACCTCCCTCACCGCGTACACGTTCCGGTCGGGCGCGATCATCACCGCCGGCCGCTCCACCGTGACCTCGATCTCGTCCGCCTGGACGGCGGCGGACACGAGGCTCACGGTGCCGAGGTCGGACCGCGGGGACGCCGGCGAGATCGTGAGGTCGGCCGAGCGGTGGGATTCGTAGCCGATCGAGGTGATCCGGACGTAGTAGGTGCCCGGCGTAAGTCCCTGGACGCGGAACGAGCCGTCGCCCTTGACCACGTCGCCGGAGACGATCGCCTGGTCGGCCGGGCTCCACACGGCGACCGAGGCACCGACGATCGGCTCGCCGCCCTCTTCGGCGACTACGCGGCCGGCGATCTCCCCGCCGGGGCCCTGCGCGCCGGGCCCGCGGCCCGGTTGCTGGGCGGTGGCCGGAAGCGCTCCGGCGAGCAGGAACAGGACGAGGGAAACGAACGGGATCCGGATCATCGATGGCACCCTTTCTCTATGGTCGGTGGGCGGCCGGAGGCCCGAACGGGCCGGCGGCCGGAGCTCTCCCCCCAGACCGCGTTGCCCATTAGACGGGTTTCGGCCCCGGTTTGTTTATTCCGGGAGCCGTGCCGAGGATAGGACGGCTGCATCCAGTTGTCAAGTACTTTGTAATGAAAAGCAGAACGGGCCGTCACA
>DATLFF010000136.1:0-2236 GCA_035524915.1 Gemmatimonadota bacterium
CCCCCCGGGCCACTGGGGCACGGGCGCCGTCCATCACGTGGCGTGGCGGGTCCGGGACGACGACGAGCAGGTGAAGGTTCGGGCGGCGGTCGAGGCCGCGGGGTTGAGCCCCACGCCGGTCATCGACCGGTTCTGGTTCCATTCGGTCTACTTCAAGGAGCCGGGCGGCACCCTGTTCGAGCTGGCCACCGACGGGCCGGGCTTCGACCGGGACGAGGAGCCGGAGCGGCTGGGGGAGTCGCTGGTGCTCCCGCCGTGGCTCGAGCCGCGCCGATCCGAGATCGAGGCCGCGCTCCCTCCACTGGAGACTCCGGCCCCGGCCTGAGGAAGGCGATGGCGTCGGCCGAACCCGCCCGGCTCGTCCTGCGGCCCCCCGAGAGCGGCGACTACGGCTGGGTGGTCCATCGGCACGGCGTCCTCTACCACGAGGAGTACGGCTGGGACGAGCGGTTCGAGGCGCTGGTCGCCCGGGTCGTGGCCGACTTCGTGCGCGACTTCGATCCGGAGCGGGAGCGCGCCTGGGTCGCCGAGGTGGAGGGACGCACGGTGGGCTCGGTGTTCCTCGTGCGGCACCCCGAGCGCGAGGGCGTGGCCAAGCTGCGCCTCCTGTTCGTCGAGCCGGAGGCACGCGGTCGCGGGATCGGGGAGCGCCTGGTCGCCGAGTGCATCGGCTTCGCCCGCTCGGCGGGCTACCGCACGGTGACGCTGTGGACGAGCAGCGTGCTCCATGCCGCCCGCCGGCTCTACGAGCGGGAGGGGTTCCGGCTCGTTCGCGAGGAGCCCGAGGATCTGTTCCACGAGGGGGAGATGGCGCAGGAGTGGGAACTCGGGCTGTGAGCCGTTCGCCTTGCGTCCCTCGGCGGGATCACCCCTCCCTCGCCGGGCCTCCCTCTCCCGGTCGTCGGCCCGGGAGGAGGAAGACGCGCCGCGCGAGTGGAGAGTCGAGCGTCTCCGGGTCGTAGAGGTCTCGGATCGCCGCGCCGGATAGGAGATCCGGCGAGGCGGCAGCGAACTCCTCCCACGAGGCCTCGGCGCCCACCCCTTCGACGCGCGCGCGGATGAGCGCGAACCAGGCCCAGGTCAGCGTCTCGTGGTAGAGACCGTCCTTGCCGAGCGCCACCGCCAGCTCCTGGATCCCGCGCGCCAGCTCGGCCAGCGCCTGCGGCGCGGGGCGCGTGCGCGCGTAGTGCCAGCCGATCATCACGTGCTCGCGGTGGCTGAGCGAGTCGCCGACGATGCGGCGCTCCTCGAATGCCCGGACGACCTCGGCGACGGAGTGAGCGGGACGGTCAGTCACGCTTGACCCGGTACGTGACTCACACGCATCCGTTCCGGAAGGAGCGACACTCCAAGAGATCGAGATCGATCTGTCGGCTCATCGGGTGAAACAGCGGGATACCCTGCCCCAGCAGGACCGGGTGGATGTTGAAGCCGATCTCGTCGATGAGCCCCGCCTCGAAGAGGGAATGGGCCAGCTCGCCTCCGCCCATCAGGCAGATGTCCTTCCCGTTTCGCCGCTAGAGGTCGTGCTCGCCCCTCATCGAGCCCGGCGACTCCGGTCCGCGAAGAAAAAGCGTTGATCGGCGGTCCGGTCGGGGCCGTCATCGCCTTGCCGGCGAATCGTGCCCAGGTCCTTGTCGACACGCCGCTCAGTTCTTCCGGTAGCTCGGCTCGTAGAGCTCGATCGTGAAGTCGCCGGGAGCGACGAATCGGGTGCGGCGCCCGTATCCGACGTCCGCGACATCCTCCACGAACTCGACCCCGCGCGCGCGAAGCTCGGCCATCGTGCCGTCCAGGTCGTCACAGTAGAACGAGATGTGCGGGGTGCCGGACTCGATCACATGACCTTCTCCCGTTTCCGCCGGATGGCACCCCATCTCGGCCTCGGGAAGGTCGAAGATCAGCCAGCCGCCGCCGACGTCCGTGCCCTCGAGACCGAGCGCATCCCGCAGGAACGCCCGCAGGGTCTCGGGCTCGGACGTATAGAACATCGTGTGGACGCCGCGGATCATTCGCTCACCTCCTTCTCGTCGGGACTCTTCAGGAATAACCGGACCGCAGCGATCGCGAACCAGATCCCCAGCACCGTGAACAGGGGATCGAAGACCCTGTCGACCACCGTGAACGGGCCGCCGAGCGCGATCCCGAACAGGACGATGGCGCCCAGCGCGTCGAGGCCCGCCATCGTCCACCGCTCCGCCAGGCCGGTCTCTCCGCGCTCCATCTCCCAGAGCAG
>DATLFF010000137.1:0-20959 GCA_035524915.1 Gemmatimonadota bacterium
GGGGTCAAGGCCTCCGGCGGCGTCAAGGACCAGCCCACCGCGCTCGCCATGATCGAGGCCGGGGCCACGCGGATCGGCGCGAGCGCCGGCGTGAAGATCGTGCACGGGAACGGGTCGGGGGCGCCGGCCCGACCGTACGGCGCTGAGGCGGGCGCGCCGGCGAAGGGTGGCGGCGGCGTCCGCGCGACCGTCGTCCCCGCGCCGCGCGCCACCATCCACCGGCTCTGATTCGGCGCGGGAGTCATGACCGCCGTTCTCATCGCCTGCTTGATGGCCGTCGGATTCGCCGCATTCTCGGGCAGCGAACGAATGTCGGAGGGTCTCCACGCAGAGCTGTTCGCGGGCGGGCTCGCGGTCGACCGATCCAGGCCCGACCCGGACCGGCCTGCCCTGGCGGATCCGGACATGATGCCGCTCGGCGGCGCTCGACTCGGCGTGCGCGCCTCCGAGTCGTGGGAGATCGGGTTCGAATACGCGATCGGTCGGGTCGAGCTCCGATCGCGCGAGTTCGACTTCGTCGATCCGGTCGATCGGTGGATCCAGACCCTTCTCGTCGAGGGCCGCCACGTCCGCCCCGCGGGTCCGGTGGAGCTGGTAGTGTCGGTGGGCGCGGGCGCGATCCGGGCGGAGGGAGTCGAGGCGCCCTCCCCCGTGTTCGGCCTGGCGCCGGCCACGGTCCGGGAAGAGGACGACGGGCCCTACGATCCGGCGCTGACGGCGTCGCTCGGCCTCCGCAGGGAGATGGGTGAGAGATTCGGGGTCACCTTCCAGCTCCGCGACGTGATCCACATGTGCGGCGACAAGGCGTTCTACTGCCCCGACGGCCGGACCCTCCACCATCTCCAGTGGACGGCGGGGGCGCGGATCGGACTCTGAGCGGCGACCGGGTCCTCGCCCTCGTCCCCGCGCGGGACGAGGCCCCGCGGATCTCCGCGGTGGTCGACGGCGCCGGGCTCCACCTGGCGGTCGTGGTGGTGGACGACGGGTCGGAGGACGGCACCTCCGACGTCGCGCGCGCCGCCGGGGCCGAGGTCCTGCGACATCCCGCGAGCCGCGGCAAGGGCGAGGCGCTCCGCACCGGCTTCCGCGCGGCGCTCACCGGCGGCGCCGACGCGGTCGTGACCCTCGACGGCGACGGCCAGCACGACCCGGCCGAGATCCCGGCCTTCCTCGCCGCGTGGCGGGCCAGCGGCGCGGACCTGGTGGTGGGTGCGCGGGACTTCCGCTCCATGCCGCCGTCGAGGCGGCTCGCCAACACGCTCGGGCGCCGGGTGCTCCGCTGGGCCGCGGGCGCGGACATCCCGGACAACCAGTCGGGCTACCGGCTCGTGTCGCGGCGGCTGATGGAGGCGATGATCGAAGCCGGCACCGAGCCCGGCTTCGGTTTCGAAGTCGAGGAGATCGCCGTGTGCCTCGAGCGGGGATGGAGGATCGAGTGGGTTCCGATCCGGACAATCTACAGCGAGGAGGAGAGCCACATCCGGGCGGCGACCCACGTGGCGCGGTTCCTCCGGCTGGCGCGCCGGATCCGTCGGGCGCGCTCCCGCGGGTAGGGGCGCTACTTCTTCGGGAAGAGGTCCATCGGCCCGCGGCCCGACCCGAGGGCCGGTGCGCCCTCGATCCCCGCCCGCACGAACGCCCGCGCGCGGCGGACCGCCTCCGCCAGGGGCTCCTCCCGCGCCATCCACGCCGCGATCGCGCTCGCCAGCGCGCAGCCCGAGCCGTGCGTGCTCGTCGTGACGATCCGGGGCTCCACGAACGCCACCATGTCCGTCCCGTCGAAGTAGACGTCGACCACCTCGTCGCCCTCGAGATCGCCCCCCTTGACCAGGACCGCCGCCGCGCCCGATTCCTCGACGAGCGCGCGCGCGGCGGCCTCCTGGTCGGCGGGCGACTCGACGGCCCGGCCGGTCAGGGCGGCCGCCTCCGGGCCGTTCGGGGTCAGGATCGTGGCCCGCGGCACGAGGAGCCGGAGCAAGGCGTCCACCGCGTCGTCCTCGAGGAGCATGGCGCCGGTCGTCGCGACCATGACCGGGTCTACCACAAACGTAGTGAAACCGTGCCGATCGGCAGCCTCGGCCACCACTTCCACGATCGCCCGGTTCGCCAGCATCCCGGTCTTGACGGCGTCCGGCCGGATGTCGGCGACCGTGGTCTCAATCTGCTCGGCGACGAACCCGGGTGGGACCGCGTGGATGCCGGTCACGCCGCGGGTGCTCTGGGCGGTCAGCGCGGTGATCGCGCTCATCCCGTAGACGCCGAGCGCGTGGAAGGTCTTGAGGTCGGCCTGGATGCCGGCGCCGCCCGAGGAGTCGCTCCCCGCGATCGTCAGAGCCACCGGCGGACGGGTGCCCGTCATGGGGACGGAATGTGAGAGATGAGCGGGCCGGAGGCGAATCCCCCGGCCCGCGCGGCGGTCAGCGGCAGTGGGCGGAGACCCGGCTCTTGAGCCCGGGGAAGCCCGCGTCCTGAGTGATCTGGTTGGCCCTCGCCGGCAACTGCGCCACCTGAGCCCGGGTGGTCTCGATCCGTTCCTGGGTCAACGGGTGGGAGGAGAAGAACTGCTCCACCGACGAGGGCGAGCGCTGCTGCCGGGAGAGGAGCTCCTGGAACATCGTCACCATCCCCATCGGGTCGTAGCCCGCGTTGTACATGTAGATCACGCCCAGGTAGTCGGCTTCCCGCTCGGCGTCCCGGCCCCACTTGGCGAAGGTGCCGTTGGCCACGACCGAGGTCAGGATCTGCTGATAGAGCGGCGCGTTCCCGCCGAGCAGCAGGCTGGCCAGAATGTTCGTGCCGTACGCCCTCGAGTACTGCTCCGTGCCGTGCCGCGCCACCCCGTGGGCCGCCTCGTGCGCCATGACGCCGGCCAGCTCGGCCGCGTTGTCGGCGGCGCAGATCAGCCCCGTGAACACGTACACGTGCCCGCCCGGGATGTTGAATGCGTTGATCTGGGGATCGGCCACGATGTGAAACTCCCACGGCGCCTGGGCGAGCTCGGACTGGGCCACGATCCGCTGGCCCATCGCGTTCACGTAGTTGAGCGCCGTGGCGTCGTTGACGAGCTGCATCTGACGCGCGATGTCCCGCTCCAGCTGCGCGCCGAGCTGCCACTCCTCCTCGTAGGAGATGAGGTTGAAGTCGCCCTTGTTGACGCCGGCGGAGGCGCAGGCGGCCACCGTCAGAGCCGTCGCCGCCAGGCCGAAAAGCACGGTCGTCCGGGCACGCCGCACGCCCGTTTCCCAGACTCGAATCGTGATTCCTCTCATGATCGCCTCCTCGGCTCGCTAGCCCCTCCCGCGCGTCCCGGTTCATAATATGACCCGTGGCCCCCGAATGTTCCGGTCCCGAGTGAGCGACCCGGTGGAGATCCGGCCGCTCCCGCACGCCCGCCGGAAGGCGTTCGCGGAGCTGGGGTCGCGCGCCGGCCGGGAGCGGCGGGGGCGATTCCTGCTCGAGGGGCCGCGGGCGATCGCCGCCGCCCTCGACCGCGGCGTGGAGTTCGAGGCGCTGGTGGTCGACGACGCGGGGGAGGCGGTTCTTCGCGAGTGGGGCGCCGGGGACCGCCTGCCGGCGGGCCTGGAGACGTACCGCGCGGCCGCCCGCGACCTGGCGGAGCTGGCGGACACCGCCACCCCGCAGGGGATGCTGGCGATCGGCCGGCGGCCGCGGGCCGCCCTGGAGGATCTGCCCCCGCCCGGCGGCCGCGTGGTGCTCGTGGCGGACGGCGTTCAGGACCCGGGAAATCTGGGCACGCTGCTGCGCACGCTGGCGGCGGCCGGCGGCACCACCGCGATCTGCCTGCGGGGGACGGTGGATCCGTGGAACCCCAAGGCCCTGCGCGGCGCGGCCGGCGCCACGTTCGCCCTGGCGATCGCCGTGACGGTCGAGCCCGCCGACGCGCTCGGCTGGTGCGCCACCCGCGGGATCCCCGTGGTGGCGCTCTCGGCGGACGCCCCGAGCCTGCTCGAGCGGCCGCTGCCCGGGGGGGCCGTGGCGCTGGTGGTCGGCAACGAGGCGGCCGGTCTTTCGCCCGCGTTCGAGGAGGGGGCCGCGGTGGTCGCGAGCCTGCCGATGGCGCCGGGTGTGGAGTCGCTCTCCGCCGCGGTGGCCGGCTCGATCGCGATGTACGTGCTGGCCCACGGCCTGGTGCCCGCGGCGGGGGCGCCGGCGTGAGAACGGCGGCGGCCGCGCTGGCGCTCGCGCTCTGGGCCCCGCTGGCCGGCGCGCAGGAGCGCCCGCGCGTGCGGGACTTCGGCGTCGAGATCGGGGCCCTGCCGCCGGGGCCGCTCAACGCGATTACGGATGTGGCCGGGGTCCTGGTCGGCCACGCGACCCTGATCGAGGGGGACTCCATCCGAACCGGAGTGACCGCGGTCCGACCCCATCCCGGGGACCTCTTCGCCGAGAAGGTGCCGGCCGCGATCCACGTGGCGAACGGGTTCGGCAAGCTGGCCGGGATCAGCCAGGTCGACGAGCTGGGCACGATCGAGACGCCGATCGTCCTGACGAATACGCTGGCGGTCGGCCGCGCGGCGGACGCCGTGGTGCGCTGGACGCTCGAGCGCACCGCGAGCACGGGAGTGAGGTCGGTCAACCCGGTGGTGGGGGAGACGAACGACGCCGGGCTGAACGCGATCACGGTGCCGCGGGTGGGTCGCGAGGAGGTCGTGGCCGCGATCGACGGCGCCGCCGGCGGGCCGGTGGTCGAGGGCTCGGTGGGGGCCGGCACGGGCACCCGGGCGCTCGGCTTCAAGGGCGGGATCGGCACGGCCAGCCGGCGGGTCCGGATCGGCGGCGAGGTCTATACGCTCGGGGTCCTGGTCCAGTCGAACTTCGGCGGCGCGCTCGAGATCCGGGGTGTGCCCGTCGGCCGCGCCCTCGGGGCGGCCGGCTTCCTCGACGCCTGGTCGCCGGCCGCCGCGCCGGTGGACGCGCCCCCCGCCGCGCCGAGCGGCGCGGACCGCGACGGCTCGATCATGATCGTCGTGGCCACCGACGCCCCGGTCGACGCCCACGGGCTCGGACGGATCGCCCGCCGCGCGCCGTACGCCATCGGCCGGGTGGGCGGGTTCTCGAGCCACGGATCGGGCGACTACGTGATCGCGTTCTCGACCGCAGAGGGGCTCCGCGTGCCGTACGGCGGCGGCGCCGCGCCCGTGGAGCGCGCGGCGCTCCAGGGGAGCGCCCTCGACCCCCTCTTCCTCGCCGTCGTCGAGGCGACGGAGGAGGCGATCCTGAACTCCCTGTTCCGAGCCACCGCCGTGGCCGGACGGCGCGAGACCGTGGAGGCCCTGCCGCTCGACCGGGTGAGGGAGCTGCTGTGGGAAGGCGGCGCCGGCCGGAACCGGTGACCCATCGACCGGAGGCGAACGTGAGGAACCCGATCCTGAAGCGCGCCCTGCGCGCGCTCCTGACAACCGCCCTCCTCGCGGCCACGGCGGCGAGCGCCGCGGCGCAGGAGACGCGGGAGCTCCAGACCGAGGTGCAGATCCGCGGCGGCGAAACGGTCGCGGAGGCGGCGCGCTCGCCGTGGCACCCGGACGTGCCCGAGGCCGGCAGCGTGGAGGCGATCGCCCGCTGGACCACCGCTCCAGAGTTCCTGCCGAACCGCGTGGCCTACGTGCCGGAGTCGCCGACCGTCCCCTCGCCCGCCGACGTCCTCGGCCGGGTGACCGGGGCGCCCGACGAGCTCTCCTCGGTGGAGGAGATCCACCGTTACTTCCGCCGGTTGGACGAGGCGAGCGACCGGGTGCGGGTCGAGACGATCGGTGAGAGCGAGGAGGGCCGCGAGATCCTGCTGGCGATCGTCTCCAGCGAGGAGAACCTGAACGACCTCGAGCGCCACGCCGCGGCGGCCGCCGCGCTGGCCGATCCCCGCACGACGTCACGCCAGGAGATGGAGACGATCGTCGAGGGAGCGGTCCCCCTCTACCACCTGCTCGCCGGCCTCCACTCCACCGAGACGGGGAGCCCCGAGATGGTGATGGAGCTCGCCTACCGCCTGGCGGTCAGCGACACGCCCGAGATCCGCCGGATCCGGGACGGAGTGATCGTCCTGATCACTCCGGTGGTGGAGCCCGACGGGCGGGACCGCGTGGTCCAGTGGTACTACCGCCACCTGCGCGACCGGCAGGGCCGGATGCCCTACGAGGATCTGCGGGAGTTCGGCTCCCCGCCCTACTGGGGCCACTACGCCTACCACGACAACAACCGGGACGGGATCCAGCTGACGCTGGCCCTGACCCGCGCGATCCACGAGACGTTCTACCGCTATCGTCCGGTCGTTCTCCACGACCTCCACGAGTCGCTGCCCCTTCTCTACGTGTCGACCGGCCACGGGCCGTACAACCGGGCGATCGATCCGGTCACCATCAACGAGTGGACCCAGATGGCCCACCACGAGGCCGGTGCGCTCCAGAGCGAGGGCCTGCCGGGGGTATGGGTGTGGGGGTTCTGGGACGGCTGGTGGCCCGGGTACCTCTTCTCGGTGGCCAACAACCACCACGCCGTGGGCCGCTTCTACGAGACCTTCGGCAATTCCCTGGCCGGCACGTTCCGCCGCCACCTGGGGGAGACGCGCTACGTGGGGAAGCCGGTCGTGACCCGGCAGTGGTACCGCCCGTCGCCCCCCGACTCGACGGTCGTATGGTCGCTGAGGAACAACACCAACTACATGCAGGCCGGCGTGCTCGAGGCCCTCGAGTACGCCGCCCTCCATGGGGAGGAGACGCTCCGGAGCTTCTGGGGGAAGGGGAATCGCGCGCTCGAGCGGGGGCGCACGGAGAAGCCCGCCGCTTGGGTCTTCCCGCAGGAGCAGCGCGACCCGGGCCGGCTGGCGTACCTGGTGAACCAGCTCCGGCGGCACCGGATCGAGGTTCACCGCACGACGGCCGATGCCGCGGCCGGCGACTCCACCGTCTCCGCCGGCTCCTACGTGGTGCGGATGGACCAGCCCTACCGTGACGCCGCCCTCATGCTGCTCGAGCGGCAGGCCTTTCCCGAGGACGAGCCCAACCCCCCCTACGACGACGTCGCCTGGACCCTGCCGCTCCTCTACGGCGTGGAGGCCCGCGCGGTGGACGAACGCGAGGTCCTCGACGCCCCGATGGTGGCGGTCGATTTCGACGTCGCGCCGGAGGGCGGCGTGACGGGCGAGGGAGCCGCCTACCTGCTGGCCGATCGCGGCCAGAGCTCCCTCCTGGCGTTCCGGGTGCGGCTGCCGCGGCACCGGATCGAGGCGGCCGAGGCGGCGTTCGAGGCGAACGACGTGGAGTACCCGATCGGGTCGTGGATCGTCCGCGGGGACCGGGAGGCGCTGGATCGAGTGGCCGCGGAGCTGGGGCTCGCGCTCGAGGCCACCGCGGAAGTCCCCGACGTTGAGCGGCACGCGGTCGACCTCCCCCGTCTCGCCGTCTGGCACCCGTGGACCTCGACCCAGGACGTGGGCTGGGTCCGCTACACGCTGGACGAGGTCGGCGTCCCCTACCGGCTGATTTCCGACGACGACCTGAAGCGGGGCGACCTGGAAGACCGCTTCGACGTGATCCTCGCGCCGAACGTGGGTGGCGACTTCGCCCGGCTGGTCCACGGGATAGACCCCAGCCGGGGCCCGCTCGCCTACACCCGGACCGACGACTATCCCAGCCACGGCGTTCCCAATGCCGACGACGACATCACCGGGGGCATGGGCTTCCGCGGGCTGGCCAACCTCCAGCGCTTCGTCGAGGAGGGGGGCGTGCTCCTCGCCGTGGGCAACGCCGGCCGGCTGGCGGTGGACGGCGGGATCGTGCGGCGGGTGGGACGGCCGAGCGGTGACTTCCGCACGCCGGGCTCCGAGTTGTTCGCGAAGGTGCTGCGGCCCGAGCACCCGCTCACCTGGGGGTACGAGCCCGAGACCAGCGTATTCCGCGGAGTCGGCCCGCTGTGGGAGGTCGACCTCCGCCACCGCGAATGGGTGGTGGTGCAGTTCGGATCGAAGAAGGTCGAGGACCTGGACGCGCGGGACGCCCGCTACGCCGAGAAGACCGGGACGGCCGGCGAGGCGGCCCCGGCCGCGGAGGAGCCCCCCGCGGAGGGCCCCGAGACGGGGGTGCAGCCGCCGGACTTCGGGGCGGCGGTCGAAACGCCCGACGGCGACGCCGAAGCGGACGACGCCGATGGCGCGGACGGCGAAGAGGCGGACAAGGACGAGGACGAGGCCAAAGACGCGAAGAAGGATCTCGTGCTCTCGGGTTTCGTCCACGGCAAGGACGTGGTGGACGGCCAGCCCGCGATCCTCGACGTGCCGGTCGGGCGCGGCCGGGTGATCCTGTTCGCGTTCAACCCGCTCCACCGGTACTTGAACCACAGCGACTTCCGCTTCGCCTTCAACGCGATCCTCCATTGGAACGACCTCCCGCGCCCGTGACCGGATCCGTGGTGGCCGTGCGGCCGGCCGGGGCGGACGACGCCCCGGCCCTGGCTGAGGGCAACGTCCGGCTCGCTCGCGAGAGCGAGGGCCGGGCGCTCGACGCCGCGCGGGTGGAGCGCGGCGTCCGCCGGATCCTGGCCGACCCCGCCCGCGGCGCCTACTGGGTGGCCGAGGCGGACGGGGCGGTGCGCGGGCAGTGCCTCGTCACGACCGAGTGGAGCGACTGGTCGGACGGCCGGTACTGGTGGTTCCAGTCGGTCTGGGTGGATCCCGACTGGCGTGGCCGGGGGGTCTTCCGGGCGCTCTGGGACCGCGTCCTGGAGGCCGCGCGGGTCGCCGGCGACGTGGCCTCGATCCGGCTCTACGTGGAGGCGGAGAACGCCTCCGCGCGGGCGGTCTACGAGCGGCTGGGAATGGGCCTCACCGGCTACCGCATGTACGAACTGCCGCTCCCTCGGGAGGCCGGATGAGCCTCCGACCTGCCCCCGCCGGCGACGTGCTGGTGGTCGACGACGAGCCCGGCATCCGGCAGGCGCTCCGGCAGATGCTCGAGTACGAGGGCTACACCGTGCGGACCGCCGCCAGCGGCCCGGCCGCTCTCGAGGCGTACGGCGAGAAGCCGGCCGACATCGTGCTCCTCGACATCAAGATGGCACCGATGGACGGCATGGAGACGCTCGACCGCCTGCGGCAGAAGGATCCCGACGCCACCGTGGTGATGATCAGCGGCCACGGGACCGTCGAGACGGCGGTGGAGGCGCTCAAGCGGGGTGCGTTCGACTTCCTCGAGAAGCCGCCGGACCGGGAGGTCGTGCTGCGGCGGATCGCCAACGCCCTGGCCGAACGGGAGCTCGAGCGGGAGAACGAGGAGCTCCGCCGCGCGGCGGCCGCCCCCCGCGGTCCCGTGGTCGGCGAGAGCCCGGCGCTCCATCGGGTGCTGGAGAAGGTGGAGCGCGTCGCGCGCACCCGGGCGTACGTCCTGATCACCGGCGAGAACGGGACCGGCAAGGAGCTGATCGCCCGCGAAATCCACATCCGCTCCGAGCGCGCCGACGGCCCGTTCGTCGAAGTCAACTGCGCGGCGATCCCGCACGAGCTGATCGAGTCCGAGCTGTTCGGCCACGAGAAAGGGGCCTTCACCGGTGCGCACGCGCGGCGGAAAGGGAAGTTCGAGCTGGCCGACGGGGGCACGCTCTTCCTGGACGAGATCGGCGACATGAGCCTGGCGGCCCAGGCGAAGGTGCTTCGGGCGCTTCAGGACGGAGTCGTCCAGCGGGTGGGCGGAGGCGAGCGGATCGAGGTGGACACGCGGGTGCTGGCCGCCACCAACAAGGACGTCGAGACCGAAATAGCGGAGGGGCGCTTCCGCGAGGACCTCTACTACCGGCTGAACGTGGTGCCGATCCGGGTCCCCTCGCTGGGCGAGCGGCGGGAGGACATCCCGCTCCTCGTCCGCCATTTCGCGCGCGGCTACTGCGAGGAGAACGGGATGCCGCCGCGGGAGTTCTCCGACGCGGCGATCCGCTCGCTGACCGAGCGGTCGTGGCCAGGCAACGTGCGCGAGCTCAAGAACACGGTGGAGCGGCTCGTGATCCTGGCGCCCGGCGAGACGATCGACGCGGTCGACGTCGAGGCGCTCACCGGGCCGCCGATCGCGCGGCCGGCGGGTCGCGACCCGGCCGCCGCGCTTCTCGACGAGCACGCCTCGTTCAACGACTACCGCGACGCCGCCGAGAAGGCGTTCCTCGAGCGCCGGCTGCAGGAGAACGACTGGAACGTCTCCGAGACCGCGCGCCGGCTCGACATGCAGCGGTCCCATCTGTACAAAAAGATCGAGAAGTACGGTCTGAGCCGGGAGGGCGGGTGAAAAAGGCCACGCCGGGCAACCTGACGACGGTGGGCGGGGTTTCGTCCGGGAGGGGGACGATGGCGGATGACCTGCAAGGGAGGGGACGGACGATGAATGTGGTAGGGACTATGCTGCGGAGAATGCGCGGATTATCGACCCGCACCCGGCGCGCCGTCCTCATGACGGTGGGCGCTCTCCTGATCCTCCCGGCTCCGGCCGCATCCCAGTACTTCGGCCGCAACAAGGTCCAGTACGAGAAGTTCGACTTCGAGATCCTCCAGACCGAGCACTTCGACGTCCACTTCTATCCCGAGGAGCGGCAGGCGGCCGAGGACGCCGCCCGCATGGCCGAGCGCTGGTACAGCCGGCTCTCCAGCGTGTTCGCCCATCAGTTCGAAGAGCGGAAGCCGCTCATCCTCTACGCCGACAAGCCGGACTTCCAGCAGACCAACACCACCTTCGGCTTCATCTCGGAGGCCACCGGCGGGTTCACCGAGAGCCTCAAGGACCGGGTCGTTCTGCCGTTCGCCGAGACGTACGGCGACACCGATCACGTCCTGGGCCACGAGCTCGTCCATGCGTTTCAGTACGACATCGCCACGGGCCAGCGGATCGAAGGGACGGCGTCGCTCGACGTGCTGCCGCTGTGGGCGATCGAGGGCCTGGCCGAGTACCTCTCGGTGGGACGGAGGGATCCTCACACCGCCATGTGGATGCGGGACGCCATCCTGCGCGACGACCTGCCCGACATCCGCGACCTCTCCCGCGACCCGAAGTACTTCCCCTACCGCTGGGGGCAGGCGCTGTGGGCCTACATCGGCGGCAGCTACGGGGACGAGGTTCTGCCGACGCTCTACCGCTCGGCCGGCGGAGGCGGGTTCGGCCGCGCGATCGACCGTACGCTGGGCATGGACGAGGACACCCTGTCCGCCCGCTGGCACCAGGCGCTGAAGACCCACTACGGTCCGCTGCTCGAGGGCCGGACGGTCCCGGCGGAGGCCGGCGAGGTGCTCCTGCCCGGGGAGGACGAAGACTCCTGGGCGCTCGCCCCCGTGCTCAGCCCGGACGGAAGCCGCTTCATCTTCCTCTCCCAGCGGGAGCTCTTCACGATCGAGCTCTTCATTGCCGACGCCCGGACCGGCGAGATCCTCGGCCGACTCGCGGAGACCGACCGCAACCCCCACTTCGACGCGCTCGCCTTCACCAACACCGCCGGCGCGTGGTCGCCCGATAGCCGGCGGTTCGCCTTCGTCACGTTCGCCGAAGGGGACCACGAGATCGCCATCGCCGACGTGGATTCGCGGCGGGTCGAACGGACGATCGACCTGGATCCCGTGGGGGCGGTGTCGAGCGTGGCCTGGTCGCCCGACGGCTCCGAGCTCGTTCTGAGCGGCACGATGGGCGGGATCCCCGATCTCTGGCGGGTCGACCTCGCCGACGGACGGGTGGAGCAGCTGACCGACGACCGTTGGGCCGAGCTCCATCCCGAGTTCTCGCCCGACGGCCGGACGATCGCTTTCGCCACCGATCGCGGCGGCGACCTCGACGTCCTCCGGTTCGCCCCTCTGGGCCTGGGCTTCCTCGACCGGGACACCGGCGAGATCCGGGTGGTGCGTCCGTTCGGTGACGCGAAGCACATCAACCCGCGCTACGCGCCCGACGGCGGTAGCCTCTACTTCATCTCGGACCGCGAGGGCTTCAGCGACGTCTACCGCCTGGAGCTCGGCACGGGGGCGGCCTTCCAGGTGACCCGGATGGCGACCGGCGTGAGCGGAATCACCGGGAACGCGCCGGTCCTCTCGATCTCGCGCAGCGGCCGGCTCGCGTTCTCCGTGTTCGACGAGGGTGGGTACCTGGCCTTCGGACTCTCGGCGGAGATGGCGCAGGGGGAGCCGGTCGCGGTGGCCGAGCCACCGGCCCCCGCCGGAGTGCTCCCGCCGACCGAGCTGGCCCCGCGGGTGCTGGTGGCGAGCTACCTGGAGGACACGGCCGCCGGTCTGCCGGCCCGGACCGCCGCGCTCCCGACCGAGGAGTACAAGCCCCGGCTGAGACTCGACTACGTCGCCCCGCCGAGCGCGGGCGTGGCGGTGGACCAGTTCGGCACCCAGGTCGGTGGCTCGGTGGGGTTCTTCTGGAGCGACATGCTGGGGAACCATCAGCTGATCACTTCGGTCGGCGCCAACGGCGGGCTCAAGGACATCGGCGGGGAGGTCCTGTACGCCGACCTGGGATCCCGCACCAACTGGGGGGTGCGGGCCGGCCACATCCCGTATCGCGTGCGCGGCACGCGGATCACGAGGGACGAGTTCGAAGGCCAGCAGGTGCTCTTCTACGACCTGATCACGGACCGCGCGTTCTTCGACCGGGCCGCGTTCCTGGTGGACCGGCCGTTCTCGCTCACCCGGCGGATCGAGAGCGAAATCGGGTTCACCCGCGTCTCGTTCGACCGCGAGGTGCTGAGCTCGGTCGTGATCAACGGGGTGGTGGTCGCCCAGCAGGAGTTCGACGAGCCCACGTCCGACGCGCTGAACCTCTACCACGCCAGCGCGGCCCTGGTGACGGACTACTCCTTCTTCGGCTTCACCTCGCCGGTTCGCGGCGGACGGTCGCGCTTCGAGCTGGAGGGCAACCTGGGATCGCTCCAGTACGTGAACGCGCTGGCCGACTGGCGCCGGTACTGGTTCGCCCGTCCGGTCACGTTCGCGCTCCGCGGCCTCTACTACGGCCGCTACGGCCCGGACTCCGAGGACGATGCGCTGACCCCGCTGTTCCTGGGCCAGGAGTCGCTCGTCCGCGGATACGAGTCCGGCACCTTCGAGGTGACCGAGTGCAGCGTCGACCCCGAGGACCCGTTCGCCTGCCCCGAGTTCGACCGCCTGATCGGGAGTCGGCTGGGCCTGGTCAAGGCGGAGCTGCGCTTCCCGCTCGTCGGGGTCGAGGGATTCGGCCTGATCACGGGCGGGTTCCTGCCGGTGGAGCTCTCGCTCTTCGCCGACGGCGGTGTGGCGTGGAACAGCGAGGAAGGGCCGGAGCTCTCGTTCGCGCGCCGGTCGTTCGAGCGGATCCCGGTGTTCAGCGCCGGCAGCTCCATGCGCGTGAACTTCATGGGAGCGTTCGTGGTCGAGATCTACTATGCCTATCCCTTCCAGCGGCCGGAGCAGGGCGGCCACTTCGGGTTCCAGCTCGCCCCCGGCTGGTAGGCCGGGGCCCCGGGGACGAGGCTCCCGCCCGCTTGCCGGCTCCCGCCGGGGCCGCGTACCTTCCCGCGACTACCGCGGACCCGTCCGTTTCGCGCCTCGCGGTGGGCGGCCCGCCTGGCGGGTCCTCCCGCACCCCAGATCCGTATCCATCGATCCCACGGGAGACCATGGATTCCGTCCGCCCCGCAACGCCGGGGACGGCGCCGAGCCCCTGGAGGTGGCAGCATGGCCGACACCTATCGCGCATACATCGCCGGAGAGTGGGTGGACTCCGAGAGCGGCGGGCGCTTCGAGAACCGCAATCCCGCCGACCGGGACGACCTGATCGGCACGTTCGCCTCGTGCGGGCCGACCGACGTGGACCGCGCGGTGGCCTCGGCCCGGGAGGGATTCCGCGACTGGTCGCGTGTGCCCGCGCCCAAGCGCGGCGACGTCCTGAAGGCCGCCGGCGACCTCATGACGGAGCGCAAGGAGGAGCTGGCGGACGGGATGACCCGCGAGATGGGCAAGCCCCTCATCGAGACCCGCGGCGACGTGCAGGAGGCGATCGATACGGCCTACTACGCGGCGAGCGAGGGACGGCGGCTCTTCTCGTTCACGGCCCCGTCGGAGCTCCGCGACAAGGCTGGCTGGGCCATTCGCCGTCCCGCCGGGGTGTTCGGGATCATCACGCCGTGGAACTTCCCGATCGCGGTGCCCTCGTGGAAGATCTTTCCGGCGCTGGTGTGCGGGGACGCGGTCGTGTGGAAGCCGGCCCAGGACACGCCGTGGTCGGCGGTCAAGTTCGTTGAGATCCTGCTCGAGGCGGGACTCCCGGAGAACGTGATCCAGCTGGTGACCGGCTTCGGCAGCGAGGCGGGCGCGCCGCTGGTGGCGCATCCGGACGTGACCGGCGTCTCGTTCACCGGCTCCACCGAAGTGGGGTGCCGGATCGCGGCCCGCTGCGGCGAACAAGGCAAGCCCGTGTCGCTCGAGATGGGCGGCAAGAACGCCCAGCTGGTCCTCGACGACGCCGACCTCGACCTCGCGGTCGACGGCGTCCTCTGGGGCGCGTTCGGGACCACCGGCCAGCGCTGCACGGCGACCAGCCGGCTGATCCTCCAGGACGGGATCCACGACGAGCTGGTCGAGTCCCTGGCCGCGCGCGCCGGGGCGCTCCGGCTGGGGGACGGCCGCCGCAAGGGAACCGACGTCGGACCGCTCGTCAACGAGGACGCGCGCGAGAAGGTCGAGAAGTACGTGCGGATCGGTCAGGACGAGGGGGCCGAGCTGGTGACCGGCGGGTCCATCCCGGAGGACTCCGGGCTGGAGAAGGGGTGGTTCTACCGGCCCACCATCTTCACCGGCGTGAAGCCGGACATGCGGATCGCGCAGGAGGAGATCTTCGGACCCGTCCTCTCTGTGATCCGGGTGCGCGACTTCGAGGAGGGGATCGATGTCATGAACGGGGTGCGGTACGGCCTCTCGTCCTCGATCTACACCCGTGACGTGAACAAGGCGTTCCGCGCCATCGACCGGATCGAGGCCGGGATCACGTACGTGAACGGCCCCACCATCGGGGCCGAGGCCCACTTTCCGTTCGGGGGAGTGAAGGACACCGGGAACGGCCACCGCGAGGGGGGCTGGCCCGTCTACGATTTCTTCAGCGATCTCAAGACCGTGTACGTCGACTACAGCGGGCGGCTCCAGAAGGCCCAGATCGATACGTAGGAGGGGGACCATGAGTGACCGGACCGAGACCACCCTGCAGGCCGCGCTCGCCACGCCGGACCTGAAGACCCCGCCTCCGGGAGAGCAGGCCCGGAAGTGGATCGCCCGCGACAAGAAGACGATCTCGCCCTCCTACACGCGCAGCTACGGCGCCGTGATCGAACGCGGCTCGGGATGCACGGTGTGGGACGTGGACGGAAACGCCTTCATCGACCTGAGCGCCGGCATCGCGGTGGTGGCCACCGGCCATTGCCATCCGGAGGTGGTGGAGGCGATCCGCGACCAGGCCGGCCGGCTGATCCACATGTCGGGGACCGACTTCTACTACCCGAGCCAGATCCGGCTGGCGGAGAAGCTCTCGGCGCTGTTTCCCGGTGAGGGAGCCGGCAAGGTGTTCTTCGGCAACTCCGGCGCCGAGGCGGTCGAGGCGGGGATGAAGCTGGCCCGCTACAAGACCGGCCGCCCGCGCTTCATCGCGTTCCGCGGCGCTTTCCACGGCCGCACCTTCGGCGCGCTCAGCCTGACGGCGTCCAAGGCGGTGCAGCGGAACCGCTTCGCCCCCCTGGTCCCGGGGGTGACCCACCTGGCATTCCCGGACCCGTACCGCGGCGGGACGGTGGAGCGCAGCATGGAGGAGTTCCGCCAGGTCCTGGAGACGGTCGCGCCCCCCGAGGAGATCGCGGCGGTGGTCGTGGAGCCGATCCAGGGCGAGGGCGGCTACGTGGTGCCGCCGGACGGCTGGTTCGAGGCGGTCCAGGACCTCTGCCGCGAGCACGGCATTCTGCTGTTCGTGGACGAGGTGCAGAGCGGGATGGGGAGGACGGGCAGGATGTTCGCGATCGAGCACACCGCGGCGAAGCCGGACATGGTCGCCGTGGCCAAGGGAATCGCCAGCGGGATGCCGCTCGGCGTGCTGATCGCGCGCGAGGATCTCATGGACTGGACCCCCGGCGCGCACGCCTCGACGTTCGGCGGCAACCCGATCTGCTGCGAGGCGGCCCTGGCCACGATCCGGCTCCTCGAGGAGGGGCTCATGGAGAACGCGGCGGAGGTCGGGGGGTATCTGACGGAGCGGCTCGGCGAGATGCGGGATCGCCACCCCTCGATCGGCGAGGTCCGCGGCCGGGGGCTCATGATCGGGGTCGAGCTGGTGAAGGACCGCTCGACCCGGGAGCGGGACAAGGCGCTCCGCGACGCGGTGGTCCAGCGGTGCTTCGAGAAGGGGCTCCTGATCCTCGGTTGCGGCTACAACACCATCCGCTGGGCCCCGCCGCTCGTGATCGATCGCGAGACGATCGACCGTTCGCTGGCGATCTTCGAGGATGCCCTCACCGAGAAGGAAGGATAGATTTCACCGATGAGCACGGGCAGCAAGGAGCGCGCGGCGGGCCGGACCCGCTACACCTCGACCCCTCGGCGGGGCGGCGCCGACGGCTCGTTCGGCCGGGTCGCGTGGGAGTGGACCAAGTCGATCGCGGTGGCGTTCGTGCTGTTCCTCGTCATCCGCACCTTCCTCGTCCAGGCGTTCAAGATCCCCACCGGCTCGATGGAGGACACGCTCCTCATCGGCGATTTCCTGCTCGTGAACAAGGCGGTCTACGGGGCGCAGATTCCCGGCACCGGCTACCGCCTGCCCGGCTACAGCGACGTGGACCGCCGCGACATCGTGGTGTTCGTCTATCCGGATCCCAACGACGAATACGATCCCGATCCCGATTACGTGAAGCGGGTGGTGGGCGTGGCGGGCGACACCCTGGCGATGCGGGACAAGATGCTCTACGTGAACGGGGAGCCGCAGGACGAAGGCTTCGCCCAGCACGTGGACGGGGTCGACGACCAGTACCGTCCGGAGTTCGCCTGGCAGCGGCGCTACCTGGCCCCGGGGGTGAGCCCCGAGAGCTACCGCCCGTCGCGCGACGAGTGGGGCCCCATCGTGGTCCCGCCCGGCCACTACTTCGTCATGGGCGACAACCGCGACAACTCGGCGGACAGCCGATACTGGGGCTTCGTCCCGGCGGAGGCGGTGAAGGGCCGGCCGCTCATCGTGTACTTCTCCAAGTCCTCGCCGAACCCGATCCCGTGGTTTGACGAGGTGCGCTTCTCCAGAATCGGCGACCTCATCCACTAGAAACGGTCGGAATATGAGACTCCTCCGACGGATCCCCGCACTCACGCTCGCCGCGCTGCTCGCGTCGGCGCCCCTCGCCACTTGCCTCCTGGCCGTCCAGCCCGGGCCCGCCATGGCCATGGCGCCGGGCGAGGACTGCGACGCGCCGCGCCCGGACCACGCACCCGCGCTCTGCGGCACGCAGTCCGTCCCGTCGACCGCTCCGACCGGGGTGGAGGCGCCCCCGGTGGCCGTGCTCCCGGCCGACGTCGGCGAATCGGGTCGGATTGCGGCCATCGCCCCGTCGGGTGCGCCGCCGCGGGACGCCGGTCCCCCCGGCGCTCGACCTCCCGCCTGGCTCCGCCATGGCGCCTTCCTGATCTAGACGCTCCGCGCACGCTCGTTTTCCGGAGGGACGGATCCGTCCGATTCCTCCTGCCTCGAGCTTTCCACGCGGAGGACCCACCGTGAGAATCGCATTCCGGACCGTGGCCCTGGCGGCCGCGGCCCTGTCCATCGCCGTCACCGCCCCCCGGGCCGCCGCCCAGGAGCCCGGTGGAGGCGACCTCGCTGCGCTGGTCGAGCGCGCCCGGACTGTCAACCCCGACATCGCGGCCGCCCGGCGCGCCGTGGACGCGGCCCGCGCGCGCGCCGAGGCCGCCGGGGCGCTCCCGGACCCGCGCCTCGCGGCGGGCCTGACGAACGCGCTCGTCTCGGATCCGCTCTCGTCCGAGGACATGATGACGATGCGCACGGTCCAGCTGGGGATCGTGCTCCCGTATCCGGGAAAGCGCGGCCTGGAGCGGGACGCCGCTCGCCACGAACTGGCCGCGGCGGAGGCCGATCTGGCGGTGGTCGAGCTGCGCGTGGTGGCGGAGGTGAAGCGCGCCTGGTACGAGGTCTGGCTCCTCGGCCGGGCGCTCGACGTGGTGCGGAACCACCGGGCGCTCCTGGACGACTTCGTCGACGTGACCGAGGCGCGCTACGGCGTCGGCACGGGGGGGCAGCCGGACGTCCTCAAGGCCCAGGTCGAGCGGACCGGGCTGGGCGACGAGATCCTGGACCTGGAGCGACGGCGCGCGGCGGCGGCCTCGGAGCTGAACGCCCTGCTCGACCGGCCGATCGATACCCCCGCGCCCGCAGGCGAGTACCCGGAGGCGGTCGAGCGGGCGGCGATCCCCCCGACGGGCACCGAGGTCCGGTTCACCGCCGCGGCCCTGGGGGCCGATGGCGACCGGGCCGGGCCGGTCCCCGACCTGGCCACGCTTCGATCGGCGGCGGAGGCGTCCAACCCGCGCCTGGAGGCGATGGAAGCGCGGATCGCGGTCCGGCGCGCGGCCGCGCGGCTCGCCGACCTGGCGGCCCTTCCCGACTTCGACGTCATGGTCGGCTACGGCCAGCGATCGGGGCGGGAGGACATGACCACGATCATGGTAGCGGTGCCGCTTCCGCTGTTCAAAGGCCGGAAGCAGGATCCGCTGGCCGACGCGGCGGAGGCCGACGTCGCCGCGCTCGAGGCCGAGCGCCGGGCGCTGTCCAACGAGATCGGCGCCGAGGTGGCCACGCTCCGGGAGGCGCTCATCCGGACGCGGGAGCGGCTCGCGCTCGTCCGCGAGGGGGTGCTCCCCCAGGCCCGCGCTTCGCTCGAAGCGTCGGTGGCCGGCTATCCGGTGGGGAGCGTCGACTTCCTCACTCTGGTGGACGCGCAGGCCACGCTCTTCCGCCACGAGCTCGACTACTACGAGCTGCTCGCCGATTTCGGCCGCGACCTGGCCGCGCTCGAGCGCGCGGTCGGAGGGGAGGTGCTGCGATGAACCGGCCGGCGCGCAGGAACGCGTGGATCGCGACCACGGTCGCGGCCGTGGCCCTGGCCGCGGTGGCCGTCCTGATCGTCCGCCGATCCGGCGAGGAGGCGGCGTCGGCCGGGGAGGCCGAGATGGAGACGATGCCCGGGATGGCCGGGATGGAGATGGATCCCGAGGCGGGGACGATCCGTCTGACCGCGGACCAGGTCCGGACCTTTGGCGTCACCTTCGCCACGGTCGAGCGGCGGCCGATCGAGCGGACGATCCGGGCCGTGGGCGTGGTCGACTTCGACGAGACCCGGATGGCGTACGTGGCCCCGAAGTTCGGCGGCTTCATCGAGCGGCTGTACATCGACTTCACGGGCCAGCCGGTCTCGCGCGGGCAGCCGCTCCTGGAGATCTACTCGCCCGAGCTGGTCTCGGCGCAGGAGGAGCTCCTCCTGGCGCGACGGCTCGCCGAGCGGGTGGGCGCGAGCGGGGTCGAGGGGGTCGCGGCCGGCTCCACCGATCTCCTCGAGTCCGCCCGGCGGCGGCTCCGCTACTGGGACATCTCCGAGGCCCAGATCGAGCGCCTCCTGGCGAGCGGGGAGGTACGGAAGACCCTCACCCTCCACGCGCCGGTGGCCGGCATCGTGATGGAGAAGAACGTCTTCGAGGGCCAGGCGGTCCGCGCCGGAGACAACCTCTACATGGTGGCCGACCTCTCCCGCGTGTGGATCGAGGCCGAGCTCTTCGAATCCGACGCCGGGATCGTCCACGCCGGCATGCCCGCCACGATCGAGGTCGCGGCCTACCCCGGCCGGACGTTCTCCGGCACGGTCGAGTACGTCTACCCGACCCTCGAGGAGCGGACCCGCTCCATGAAGGCCCGGATCTCCCTGGTCAACCCGGGCGGACGCCTGAAGCCCGGGATGTACGCCACCGTCCGGCTCGACCGGCAGCTCGGCGAGGCGGTCGCGATCCCGCGCTCGGCGGTCCTGCAGACCGGCGAGGCGGCGATCGCGTTCGTGGACATAGGCGGCGGCCGGCTCGTGCCGCGCGAGCTGACGCTGGGCCTGGCCGGCGGCGAATTCGTCGAGGTCCTCGACGGCGTAGAGCCCGGCGACCGGGTCGTCACCAGCGCCCAGTTCCTGCTCGACTCGGAGTCCAACCTGGCCGAGGTGATGCGGGCGATGATGGCGCAGATGGGCTTGTCCGACGTGGGGGGCATGGAGATGGAGGGGATGGAGGGCATGGGAGGCATGGACGGGATGGACCCGGACCCGGCCCGCCCCGCTCCCGACACCGGCGCCATGCGCGGCATGGAGATGCCGCGCCGGGAGGAGTAGCCGTGCTGGCGCGCGTCATCGAGTGGTCGATCGCCCATCGCGGCGCGGTGCTCTTCGGGACCGCCGGGGTCGCCGTGTTCGGCGTCGTGGCGATGACCCGGACCCCGGTCGACGCGATCCCCGACCTCTCGGACGTCCAGGTGATCGTGACCGCGGACTGGCCCGGCCAGGCGCCGCAGGTGGTGGAGGATCAGGTGACCTACCCGCTCTCGACCGAGATGCTGAAGGTCCCGCGGACGAAGTTCGTGCGCGGCGTCAGCCAGTTCGGCCGCTCGTACGTGTACGTCGTCTTCGAGGACGACGTCGATCTCTACTGGGCGCGCTCCCGGGTCCTCGAGTACCTGAACGCGGTGCGGGACGAGCTGCCGGAAACGGTCCAGCCTCAGCTCGGCCCCGACGCCACCGGCGTCGGGTGGGTCTACCAGTACGTTCTGTTCGACTCGACCGGCACGCGGAACCTGGCCGAGCTCCGCTCGCTCCAGGACTGGACCGTCCGCTTCGCGCTGGAGAGCGTCGATGGGGTGGCCGAAGTGGCCACCCTCGGCGG
>DATLFF010000138.1:0-6735 GCA_035524915.1 Gemmatimonadota bacterium
GGCTACCGGCCGTGCCTTCGGTGCCGGCCGCTCGAGCTGGGGAAGCCCGCGCCCGACTGGGTGCGTGCGCTGGCCGACGAGCTCCAGGCCGAGCCGGACCGCCGGATCCGCGACGCCGACCTGCGGGACCGCGGCCTCGACCCGGCGACCGTGCGGCGGTGGTTCCAACGCCACCACGGTATGACGTTCCAGGCGTGGCAACGGGGCCTCCGGCTGGGCGGCGCGCTCCGCGCCTTGGGAAACGGCGGCGACATCGCCGCGGCCGGCTACGAGGCCGGCTACGAGTCCCTCTCGGGCTTCTACGACGCGGTCAAGCGGTGGACGGGGAAGTCGCCTGGCCGGAGCCGGGACGCGAGCGTGATCCGGCTGACCCGGATCGGCACCCCGATGGGCCCGATGGTGGCGGGCGCCACCGACGCCGCGCTCACGATCCTCGAGTTCGCCGACCGGCGGATGCTGGAGACCCAGCTGGAGCGGCTGGCGAAGCGGACCGGGGCGGTCTTCGCGCCGGGACGGAACGAGGTCCTCGAACGGGCCGAGGCCGAGCTGGCCGAGTACTTCGCCGGCGAGCGCCACGAGTTCGACGTGCCGCTGGAGACCAACGGGACGGAGTTCCAGGAGCGGGTCTGGACCGTCCTCCGCGAGATCCCCTACGGCGAGACCCGCTCCTACGCCGAGCAGGCCCGCCGCCTCGGCGAGCCCGGCGCCGTCCGCGCCGTGGCGCGGGCGAACGGCGACAACCGCGTGGCGATCGTGATCCCGTGCCACCGGGTGGTCGGGAGCGACGGGAAGCTGACGGGCTACGGCGGCGGGCTCTGGCGGAAGCGGCTGCTCCTGGCGCTGGAGCGCGGCGAGGCGATCGGGACGGGTTAGCGGCCGGGTCCTCTGGTTCTACGCGGGTTTCAATCGGAGGAGCGGTACCGACCCTTCGATCCCCGGCAGCGTCGCCTCGAACCGCTCGGCCGCGCCCCCCGGACGCCCCAGCGCCTCCCACAGCTCCTCCGTCAACGCCACCTCGCCCGCGCCGGCCTGCTTCTGGATCCGCGCCGCCAGGTTGATCGTCCGCCCGAAGTAGTCGAGCCGCTCGTTGGCCGTGACCGCGACGGCGGGGCCGGCGTGCAGGCCGATCTTGAGGACCAGCGGGGGGTCGATCCCGGCCGCCCGGCACCATCCCGCGAGCTCCGCCTGCATGGCGAGCGCGGCGGCGAGCGCGGCGTCGGCCGTGGGAAAGGCGGCCATCACGGCGTCGCCGATTGTCTTGATCACGGCGCCGCCGCCGCCGGCCACTCGCTCGCGCAGGAACTCGAAGTGCCGCCGCACCCGGCCGTACGCGGGCGCGTCGCCGGCGCCCTCGTACATGGCGGTCGATCCGAGGAGATCGGTGAAGACCACCGCGATCGTGGAGATCCCCACCTCGTGGCCGGGCGCGAGGACCTCCGAGCCGAAGAGATCGCGGAACTCCTGCATGAGCGTGACCCGGGCGGCGGTGGCCGCTCGGCCGTCGTCATCGGGGCGCTCGAGCACCGCGAGGACGGGGCGGTCGGAGCGGTTCTCGAGCGTGACCGCGGCACCGACCGCGAGCCCGGACCCGCCGGCGGCCCCGTCCCGCACCGGCCGCCATCCGCCCGCCTCCCAGGCGAACGCATCGCCCGGCTCCGGCGCCGCCTCCGACGGCTCCCCGATGGCCCGCAGCCGGAGCGCCCCCTCCGCCGGCGGGACCACCGTCCGCGACTCGCCCGGCGCGAGCGGGACCTGGGCCACCACGTGCGGGCTCCGCATGGGGCTCCCCACGCAGTAGATCACGTCCTCGGCCGCGCGGACGGCGGGCCGCACGCTGAAGCGGAGCTCCACCCGCTCCTCGAAGTCGGCGTCGTACTCGATCCGGCAGGTGTCGCAGTGGTAGGTGGGGGGGAGCGACCCGAGGCCCGCGGCCTCGGCCTTGGGCACCCGGCAGGCCGGGCAGAGGAGCTCCCAGCGGAGGTCGAACAGCCCGGCGCGGGTGGCGTGGAAGAAGAGCCGCAGGACCTGGCCCCGGTCGGCCCCCCACCGGTCGGCCAGGGCGTAGGGGCGGACCCGCACGAGCTGATCGTCGGAGCCGCGGAGGACCAGCGCCTCCAGCCGCTGGACGAGCGCGGGGTCGACCGGCGCCTCTCCGAGGAGCGCGACGGCGCGCGCCAGCGCCGCCCGGTCCACCGGACCCGGCCGGGCCGGCGCGGGCGGGGCCAGCGCGTCCCGCCGCTCGGCCAGGCTCCGCTCGACGTAGGCCAGCGTGCGCCCGAGCCCCGGCGCGGCGACTGCCCGCATGAACGGCCGCCAGAGCGCCCCGCGCGGCGTCAGGTCGGCCACGATCCGGACGAGCGTGCCGCCCTCGGCGGGCTCCAGCTCCATGCCGACCGTCATCGTGCGGACGGGACCGAACGCGAAGTCGCGCCGCACCGTGTACCCGCGCTCCCGGACCCACTGGAAGGGGTGCTCGTCCCAGCGGGCGGGGATCCCGTAGAACCGGGCGCGGGCCCGGCGGACGAGGTTCCGCGGCTCGCCGAACTCGACCACCGGAAGGCCGATCATCCGGTTCAGGTGATCGGTGTCGGCGAGGATGTCCCATGCCTCGGCGGCCGAGACGGGGAAGAAGCGCTGGCGGGAGTAGCGGGGCATGTCGTTACAACTATATTTGTAGAGATACGGGCCCGCCGGGGGCGACCGACTTCGCCGCGAAGCCGACGCCGAAGTGGCCGAGGGACACGCGGGCCTCAGCCGAGGTCGCGGACGATCCGGCCGAGGATCCCCACCGCGTCCTCGATCTGCCGGTCCGACACGTACGGCGCTGGCCCCAGGCGCAGCACCTCGCCGCGATGGTCGCAGAAGACGCCGCGGGCGTTGAGCTCGCGGCGGAGCTCGCCGGCGCGCGGCGAGCGGAGCGCCAGGAACCCGCCCCGCTCCCGGACCCCCCGGTCGCGGTCCACCGCCGCGGGGTCCAGGTCCAGCGCGTCGAGCCGCTCGGCCAGGAGCGCCACCTGGTGCCGGTACGATCCGGCCAGGACCTCCACCGTCAGCCCGCGCTCGGCGAAGAACTCGAACACCTCGCTCGCCCGGTAGTGGCTGGTGGGGTCGTAGGTGGCGCCGCCGAAGCGCGATCCCGGGCTCCCCCAGGCCACGCGGCCGGGTTCCACCCGCTCGGTCATCGCGTCGAACTCGGCGAACCAGCCGGTCACGATCGGTCGGGGATCCGCGCCCGGCGGGACCCGCAGGAACGCGTTCCCTTCGCCCAGCTGCATGTACTTGTAGCCGCCGCCGGTCACCCAGGCGCCGCCCAGCCCGCGCCGGGCGAGCCCGAACGGGATCACGTTCAGCGCGTGGTAGGCGTCGACCAGGAGCTCCGCGCCGGCATGCTCGCAGGCCTCCATCGCGCGCTCCAGCCCGCCCGCCACCGCGGCGTCGGCGTAGAAGACGGCCGAGACGATGGCGGCGGCGGTCCGGTCGTCCACCGCCGCGGCGATCCGCTCGCCCACCGAGTCCTCGGGCGCCGCGGCCACCTTCACGATCTCGACGAATCCGCTCTCGGCGAGCCGGTCCATCTGCCGGCGGGCGGCGTGGAACTCGCTGTCGGTGGTGACGATCCGCGGCCGATCGCGGAGCGGGAGCGCGGAGAGCCACTTGACCAACAGGTCGTGGGTGGCGGGCCCGAGCGCGATCTCGCCGTCCGGGTCCTCCAGCACGCGGCGGTATCCCTCGCGCACCCGCTCGGCCCGCTCGAACGCCGGGCCCCACTTGTCGTCGACGAGCTCGGCGGCGTCCAGCCAGGCCCGCTCCTGCCCGGCGAACCCGCGGTCCGGCCACGCCTGATGGGAGTGGCCGGAGAGCATGAGCCGATCGCCGACCCGGAAGCGCGAGTACTCGCCCGCCAGCGGGTTGGGATCGGCCCGGAGGTCCACGGCGCACAGCTCCCGGGACGGAGCCGTCAGAGCTCCCCCCGGATCTCCCACAGGTCCGGGAACGCCTGGATCCAGAGCGTCCCCTTCAGGAACTCGACCCCGCTCGAGCCGCCGGTCCCGCGCTTCGTTCCGATCGTCCGCTCGACCATCTTGATGTGCCGGTATCGCCACTCCTGGAACCCCTCGTCCAGGTCGACCAGCCGTTCGCAGAGCTCGGCGGTCGCCCTATCCTCCCGGTAGACGTCGATCAGGACCCGCTGGAGCTCCTCGGAGGTCTCCACCTTCGTGGTCACGTCGCGCTGCATCACCGCCCGCGGGATCTCGTAGCCGGCCCGGTCCAGGTAGCGCAAGAGCGCGTCCCAAAGCGTCGGCTGGTCGAACCGGGTCTCGAGCCGCCGCCGGGCCTCCGACCCTTCGGCGAACTCCAGCAGGACCCGTTCGTCCTTGATCCCCAGCGCGAACTCGATCTCCCGGAACTGCCACGACTGACCCCCGCTGGCGGTCTCCAGCCGGTCGCGGAAAGACGTGAAATCGACCGGGGTCATCGTCTCCAGCACGTCCGTCTGAGCCACCACGATCTTGAGCACGGTGAGGATCCGCTTCAGCGTGTGGAGGGCCATGGGGAGGTCCCCGGCCTCGAGCCGCCGGTCCAGGAAGTCCAGCTCGTGGAGGATCTCCTTGAACCACAGCTCGTAGACCTGGTGGATGACGATGAAGAGGATCTCGTCGTGCTCGTCGGAGCGCGGGTCCTGGAGCGAGAGGAGCTCGTCCAGGCGCAGGTAGGAGCCGTAGGTCAGGGGATCGCCGGTCATCATCTCTCCGGGGGAGGTAGGTCCCGAAGATGGTGGCCCCTCCGGCGGGGAGCAAACCGCTCGCCGGGCGGGCCGGCCCGCGTTAACGTCATCCGCCCTTTGGAACCCTTGTCCTGGAGCGCCCGCCCGCATGAGCGATTCCGTCCAGACCGTCCCCGACGCGATCGAGATCGACGCGCCCGAGGACCTCGACCTCGAACGCGAGGGGCTGCTCGACCTCTACTGGTGGATGATGATGAACCGGCGGCTCGAGGAGCGGCTGGTGAACCTCTACCGTCAGGGCAAGGTGGTCGGCGGCGTCTACCGTTCGCTCGGGCAGGAGGCCGAGTCCGTGGGGACCGCCTACGCGCTCGGGCCGCGAGATTTCGTCTCGCCGCTCATCCGGAACCTGGGCTCGATCCTGGTCAAGGGCGCCGAGCCGGTCGACATCCTCAAGCAGTACATGGCCAAGGCGACGGGGCCGTCCCGCGGCCGGGACCTGAACATCCATTTCGGCGATCTGGAGAAGGGATTCATCGGACCCGTCTCCATGCTGGGCGACATGATCCCGGTCATGGGCGGCGTGGCGCTGGCGAGCCGGATGAAGGGCGAGGACCGCGTGTGCATGGTCTATATCGGCGACGGCGGGTTCTCGACCGGCGCCTCCCACGAGGGGTGGAACTTCATCTGCGCCCAGCGGCTGCCGGTGATCCTGGTGGCCGAGGACAACTGCTACGCCTACTCGACCCCGACCGAGAAGCAGATGGGGAACCGGAACATGGTGGACCGGGCGCAGGGCTACGGCTGCGCCGGCGTCCAGGTGGACGGCAACGACGTGCTCCGCTCCTACGCGGCGGCCCGCGAGGCGGTCGAGCGGGCCCGCTCGGGCGGGGGGCCGACCCTGATCGAGGTGAAGACCTACCGCCGCAAGGGCCACGCCGAGCACGACGACCAGCGCTACGTCTCCAAGGAGGAGCTCGAGACCTGGGAGACGAAGGATCCGATCGACCGCTACGCCCGCTGGCTCCGCCGGGAGGGGATCGCCGGCGACGACCACCTGGAGATGGTGGACGCGAAGATCAAGGAGAGGCTCGACGCCGCCGTGGCCGAGGCCGAGGCGGCCCCCCTGCCGGATCCCGAAACGGCGCTCGACGACGTCTGGTCGACGCCCCGCTGGACCGCGAAGCACCCGAACTTCCACGACTTCACCGAGGAGATCGTCCGATGAGACGCGCCGGCCTCGTGCTCCTGGCCGCCGCCGCACTCGTGGCCTGTCACGCCATCGTCCCTGCCGGAGGGCCGAGGCAGGAGTGGCGCCAGGCGGTGGACCTGCGACTGGGCGAGCGTGCCATCTTCGACGGCGGCGCGCTCGAGGTCACGCTGGAGGAGGTCGGGGTGAACGAGGTGGAGCTGCGGGTGCAGTCGTCCGGCATCCCGCGCCGGGTGCGGGTCCGCACCGGCGTCGGCGGGGCGGAGACGTTCCATCCCTACCGTGTGGCGCTCCTCTCGACGTCCATCGCCGACACCGCGACGATCGAGGTGACGAAGCTGAGGTAGGGAACCCCGGGGCCGCGGGGAGGGAGGGCGTCATGAAGAAGATCTCGACCCTGGGGGTGGGCCACCTCACCTGGTCGGCGGCGGCCCTCGCGTCCGTCGCCGCCTGCGCCACCGCCGGTGAGGCGACGCGTGACGAGCTGGGCCGCGAGGTGGTCACGCTGGCGGAAGGGGATCTGCGGTGGGTGGACGACGAGCGGCTGTCCGTGTTCCTCCACAGCGTGGACCCCGCGCTCGAGTTGGCGGCCGTGTACCTGAAGCCCCACGACGGTGAGCAGGAGACGTGGTCGATGAGCACGGACAACAACCGCGTGGTGGACTTCGCGGACTGGCGGATCGAGCTGATCGAGCTTCCCGGGCCCGATTCGGCCACGCTGGCGATCCGGCGCCTTACAAATTGATTTGTAACCTGTCGGAAGGAGTCGATTCGAGATGAGCGCCCCGGACCGCGGCGGGAG
>DATLFF010000139.1:0-8137 GCA_035524915.1 Gemmatimonadota bacterium
CGCGGAACTTCGCCGGGTCCTCGATCAGCTGCAGGAACTCGTCGTACTTGCGGTAGTTCTCGAAGAAGTCCCCGGACAGCATGAAGTGCCCCAGGGCCATGGCGCTCTCGGCCCGGCGGTGGAGGTCCGTCTCGGCCCCGATGTCCGCCCAGGTCACCGCGTTCGGCGCGTAGAACAGGCGGATCATGCGGGGGACGAAGTGGGCGGCGCCGGCGAGCAGATCGTAGGCGGGCTCCAGGCCCGTCAGGTCGGTCGAGCCGGCCAGCCGCCGGCGGATCGGATCGGCGACCAGGAACGCGCTCTTTATCGAAAGGAAAATCCCGCTGGAGAAGATCGGATCGATGAACCCGCGCGCGTCGCCCACCATGCAGTAGTTGGGACCGAAGTGGTTCTTGACCTCGTAGGAGTAGTTGCCCGCGACCTGGATGGGGATGAGCATCCGTCCGGGGGCCAGGATGTCGCCGACGAAGCTCTGGCCGAACCGCTCCGTGAGGACGTCCATCTGCCAGTCCTCGGAGCCCGCCTCTCGGAGCCGCTTGCTCTCTTCACGGAAGAACGAGTTCTCGGCGACCAGCCCGGCGGTGACGCGGTCGGGGCCGAGCGGAAAGAGCCAGATCCAGCCCTTCCAGTCGCCTCCCAGGTAGACGATGACCGAGAGGCCCTCTTCGATTCCGTGAGTCAGCTCTACGCCTTCCCAGTGGGACCAGAGCGCCGTGCGATCGAGCTCCTCCCGCGGAGTCCGCCAGCGCTTGCGGGTGCCGACGAACGCGTCCCGGCCGCTCGCGTCGACGAGGAAGCGGGCCGCGATCTCCCGCTCGACCCCGTCCGGGCCGGCCGCGCGGACGGTCACCCCATCCGGGCTCTCGTCGATGTCCACGTCCACGACCCGCGTCTCCTGGCGGACGTCGGCCCCCAGGCGCGCCGCGTTGTCGAGCAGGATGGTGTCGAACTCGGTGCGGATCACCTGAAAAGAAAGGTAGGTCTCGTCCCGGATCACGTGATCGAAGCACCACGTCGTGGATCGTTCGCCGCTGGCGTCGACGAAGCGGACGCCCGGCTTGCGGGCGAAAGTGGTGGCCAGCTGGTCGACCACCCCCAGGTCCTCGAACAGGCGGTAGCAGAAGGGGAGGAGCGACTCGCCGACGTGCTCGCGAGGGAACCGCTCCTTCTCGAGCACCACCACGTCCGCTCCCTCGCGGGCGAGGAGTGCGGCGGCGGTCGAGCCGGCCGGTCCGCCGCCGATGACGACGACGTCGTGGGTTTCGGTGGTTGTCATGAGGTCGGAGAATCTGCCGATCTGGGGGGGTCCCGGTCAACTCGAGGCCCCCGGCGTCACCAGGCTCCGCAGGAGCCGCACCCGCTCCTCGGTGGGCGGATGGGTCCGCAGCCACCCCCGAGCGCGCGCCTCGAACGACCGGACCGGATTCACGATGTACCGCGGCGCGGTCGCCCGGTTGGCCGCCTCGAGGACTTCCGGGTCGGCCTCGATCTTCTCCAGCGCCCGGGCCAGGGCTTCTGGATAGCGCGTGAGCTCGGCGGCGGAGAGATCGGCGAGCGTCTCCCGCCGCCGGCTTACGGCGGCCTGGAGGACGCGCGCGGAAACCGGCGCCAGGATCGCGACCAGCACGGCGACGAGGATCAGGAGCCCGCCCGCCTGCCGGTTCCGCGCCCGGCGCGGGCCGCCGCCCCAGGCGAGGTGGCGAACGGCGAAGTCGGTCAGGAGGGCGATCGCGCCGACGGTAACGGCGACCAGCGTCATGTAGCGGACGTCGAGGTTCCGGACGTGGGAGATCTCGTGCGCCACGACCGCCTGGAGCTCGTCGCGGTTGAGCTTGTCCACCAGGCCCGTCGTGACCGCGATCATGGCGTGCCGCGGATCGCGGCCGGTGGCGAAGGCGTTCGGTGCCGAGTCCTCGATGACCCACGTCTCGGGGGGCGGGATGCCCGCCGCGATCGCGACCTCCTCGACCACGTTGACGAGCGCCCGGTCGCGCTGGCGGTCGGCGCGGCGGGCCCCGCTGGCGGCGAGGGCGATCCGCCCGCCGCCGAACCACGCGATCGCCAGCAGGACCGCGCCGGTGGCCAGCGCGACCGCCAGCCCCCCCTCCGCGCTGCCGTACGCAGCCCCGAGCGCGCCGCCAGTCAGGCCCAGCAGACCGACCAGGACGAGAGCCAGGAGCGCCGAGCGCCGCCGGTTCGCGCGGATCTCGCCGTAGAGCCCGCGCGTCTCCACCGCCGCCTACCGGGGGGAGTCGATCGCCGGAGCCATCCGCGCTACCTCAGGTCGACCTTGACGGGTTCCCGCTCGGCCTCGTCGTCGGTGGCGAAGAACTCGCGCGCCGTGAACCCCAGCAGGCCCGCCACGAGGTTGGTGGGGAAGGTCTGGAGCCGGGTGTTGAAGCGCATCACGTTGTCGTTGTAGAACTGCCGGGCGAACGAGATCCGGTTCTCGGTGGAGGTGAGCTCCTCCTGGAGCGCCATCACGTTCTCGTTCGCCTTGAGCTCTGGATAGTTCTCGACCACGGCGAAGAGCTGCCGCAGGGCACCGGTCAGGACGTTCTCGGCGCGTGCCTGCTCCGCGGGTCCCTGGGCCGAGACGGCCGCGGCCCGCGCCTGGGTCACCTGGGTCAGGACGTCCTGCTCGTACTGCATGTAGTCCTTGACCGTCTCGACCAGGTTCGGGATCAGGTCGTAGCGGCGCTTGAGCTGGACATCGATCTGAGCCCAGGCGTTCTGGAGCTGGTTGCGGAGCGTGACCAGGCCGTTGTACGTCACGATCAGCCAGCCGGCGACCACGACGAACAGGCCGAGGAAGATCAGGAGCACGAGCCCCAGTCCGAGTCCGAGCACGGCGACCTCCTGTCATGTGCGGGAGCGGGGACGAGCGAACGCTACGCGGTCCCGCGTGGCGGTGTCAACGGCATCGGCTACATTCGCGACTCGATGGCGATCTCGGAGCAGATCTCGGTCTTCTTGGAGAACCGGCCCGGCCGGCTGGGCGAGCTGTGCGAGGTGCTGGCGGACGAGGGCGTGAACATCGAGGCGATCATGGTCCCGAGCGGCACCGACTACGGGATCGTCCACATGATCGTGGATCGTCAGGATGCCGCGATGACGACGCTCGATTCGCGCGGCTATCGGACCTATACGAGCCGGGTCCTGGACATCCGCGTGCCGGACGAGCCCGGCGAGCTGGGGAGGCTCGCGCACCGGCTGGCCGAGGCCGGGATCGACGTCAAGTACGCCTACACGGCTGTGGCCGGCGACCGCGGCCGCTTGATCCTGGCGGTCTCCGACGTCGAGGGGGCGGCCCGCCGCATGGAGGCCGAATGAGCCCCCGTCACTCCCGCTGGAGCCGCGGCGGATAGGCGAACCCCGGCGCGGGCAGCCACACGGTCACGTCCGCTTCCAGTCGCACCCGACAGCAGAGGCGCCAACCGTCCTCGATCGCCCCGCCGAGTTGGGCCCGCTCCTCCGGGTCCGGCGCGGAGAGGCGGCCGGCGCCCGTATCGATCCGCACCCGGCACGTGCCGCAGACGCCCTGACCGTCGCAGTCGTGGACGATGGAAACCCCGGCGCGCGTGGCGGCGGCCGTGAGCCAGGCACCCGCGGGCGCCTCGACCTCGGCGAGGAGCCGGCCGTCCGACGCCAGGAACCGCGCGACGGGAGTCACGTCCGGGAGAGGAGCACGGCCGCGGCGGTTTCGCCGCTCCGCACCGCCCCTTCCATCGGGGCCGGCCAGCCGGTGTCGGTCCAGTCTCCCGCCAGCGCGAGGTCGGCCGCCGGCCCCGGCGCCCCCGGCCGCCGGGCGGCGACGCCGGGTTCGGCGCGGAAAGTCGCGCGCGGCTCCTTGACCACCGCCGCGCGGAGCCGCCGGGCGCCTCGCCGGTCGGCGAAGACGCGCGCGACCGCTTCGTCGCAGGTATCGGCGATCTCCTCCCTGGGCCGCGCGATCCAATCGTCCGCCGCGCTCAGCGAGACCCCCAGGCAGAAGCCGCCGGCCGCCTCGCGGCCGAGGAGCCGGGTGCGGTCGAACACCCACTGCAGCGGCGAGCCGAAGAGCCCGAGGAAGGGGAGCGGGCAGACGGGCCGGTCGTACCAGAGGTAGACGTTCACGATGGGGCTGGCGCCGACGCCCGAGTGGCCGCCGGGTGGCCGGAGATCCGGCGGCAGCACGCGGTCGGTCGCCTCGGGCGGCAGCGCGAGGACGACGCGGCCCTCGACCGTTTCCCCGCCCGCGAGCCGCGCGCCGACCGCCCGGCCGGCGTCGAGGGCGATCCCCGCGACCCGCTCTCCGAGCCGGAGGGCGACACCCGCCCGCTCCAGCGCGGCGAGTGCCGGCTCGCCGATCGCGGCGGAGAGCCCGATGGCGGGGAGCCACAGGGCGCCCGCGGCGGGGCCGGCGAGGACGCCGCGCCGGATCAGGAACGCCGAAAGACCCAGGTGGGCGTCGGCGGCGGGGACGTTCAGGGCGGGCCGGACGAGCGGCTCCCAGAAGCGCTCGACCGCCGCGTCGGGGGCGCCCCGGTCGGCGAGCCAGGCGCCGAGCGGTGTGGACTCGAGCGCGGCGAGGTGGTGCTCCGGCAGGGCGGCCAGGGCCCGCGCGTCCCGGGCGGTGGCCGCGCGGGCGCGCGCGGAGAGGTGCCGGTAGCGGGCCAGGGCGACCGCGCCGTGGAGCGGGGCCGGCAGACGCGGCGCGGAGAGCCGCGCGATCCGGCCCTCGCCGTCGGCGATCGGGATCGAGAGCCGCCGCTGGCGGGTAAAGGCGCCCGCCGGGGCGCCGATCCGTTCGAGGAGGGCCCGGAGTCTCGTGCAGGCGCCCACCAGGACGTGCTGGCCGTTGTCGAGGACGGCTCCCGCGTCCGGGTCGTGGAAGGAGAAGGCCCGCCCGCCGAGGAACGGGCGCCGCTCGAGCAGGGTGACCACCGCCCCGGCGTCGGCGAGGGTGAGGGCGGCGGCGATCCCGGCGAGGCCTCCGCCCACCACGACGACGCCCGGCGTCGGGCTCACGCCCTGGAGCCCAGGAGCGCCCGACCGGCCGCCGCGAAGGCCCGCGCCGCCTTGGCCGGCGTCGAGAGGCGGACCCGCCGCGTCAGCGCCGTGGCCGGGTCGGCGGCGACCCGCTCGAGGAGCCCCCGGTAGACCCCCGCCAGTGCGGCGGGGCAGGCGCGGGTCGAGCGGGGGAGCCGCGCGCAGAGCCGCGGCACGGCGCCGTAGAAGGCGCGCGCCCGCTCCGCCTGGAAGGCGACCAGCGCCGGGAAGCCGGCCCCCGGGCGTCCGGCGGCGACGTCACCGGGGGACACTCCGAAGCGGGCGCTCTCGTCCAGCGGGAGGTACCACCGGCCGCGGCCGGCGTCCTCGCCCAGATCCCGCAGGATGTTGGTGAGCTGGAAGGCGTAGCCGGTCTCCTCGGCAGCGCGCTCGGCTTCGGCGCCCTCCCCGCCGAAGATCCGGAGCGACGCCAGCCCGACGGCGCCGGCGACCCCCCAGCAGTAGACGCGGAGCGCATCCCAGTCGGCGAACGGCTCGCCGTCCAGGTCGCGGGCCACGCCGTCCAGGATGGCCGCCGGGAGCGCCGGAGGTATGGCGAACCGCTGCACCGTGTCGGCCAGGGCCGCCCAGCGCTCGTCGGGCGGATCGCCGCCGAGGGCGAGCGCCAGGTCCGATCGGACCGCGGCCAGCCGGCGGGCCGCGAGCTCCGGGGAGCCCACCGCGTCCACGGCTTCGTCCGCCGAGTGGGCGAACCAGTAGAGCGCCGCCAAGGCCCGCCGGGGCTCGGCGGGGAGGAGTCGCATCCCGATCGCGAAGCTGGATCCGGCCCGTCGGGCAGTCTCGGCGCACGAGGCGTAGCCCGCCCGGACCCGCGGGTCGGCCGGGGGGCTCACGCGCCGCGGGGCGCGGGCAGGCGCACCCGCCGCCAGGGGCCCCGGGCGAACTCGACCCCCACGATCCAGCGCTTCTCGCCCCGGCCGACCTCCGGTCGGACGGAGAGAGTGTCGAAGTCCCGCGCGGCGATCGCGTCGCAGATCGCCCAGCCGCCCCGGGTGAAGCCGCGCACCAGCGGCCGCCATCGCGCCGGCAGACGGTCGCCGAGCGGCCAGCCGCGGCGGAGCCAGCCGCGGGCGCGCCCCACCTGCTCGGCCACGAGGGCGCGGAGCGCGGCCGAGGCTCGCGCGTCGCCCAGCTCGGCCGCGGGGTCCACGCCGTGGCGGGCGCAGGCGTCGAGCGGCAGGTAGCAGCGCCCCTGGGCCCAGTCGCGGTCCAGGTCTTGCCAGAAGTTGGCGAGCTGGAGCCCGATGCAGGTCGCGTCGGCGTAGACGGCGAGGCCCCGGCCGGATTGGCCGATCGCGCCCAGGACCATTCGGCCGACCGGCGTCGCGCTGTGGGCGCAGTAGTCGAGGAGCGCCGCTTCATCGGGGTAGCGGGCGACCGCCTGGTCACGGCGGTTCGCCTCGATCAGCCGGATGAAGAGGTCCGGCGCCAGGTCGCGACGGGCGGCGGTGGCGGCCAGCGCCGCCAGGACGGAGCTCTCCGGCGGGGGGTGGCCGGCGAGGGCGGCCAGCGTGTCGTGCTCCCACGCCTCGAGGGCCTCCAAGCGGTCGCCGGAGAACTCGTCGCCGAGGTCGTCCGTGGTGCGGCAGAAGGCGTAGATCGCCGCCAGGTCCTCACGCGCCGTCCGCGGGAGGAGCCGCGAGCGGACGGGAAAGTTCTCGTAATGCGCGCGGGCCAGCCCGGCACAGCGGGCGCGGGCGCGGCGGAGGTCGGCCGTGGAGAGGGTCACGCGGCGCGAACCTAATGCGGGAACTCCGCCGGGCCACGCAGCGCGGACCCGGTCGGGGGGGACCGCGCCGCGGGACGCCGCCTGTCGGCGCGCCGGAACCCCCGCTATGTTGGCGCCGTCCCGATGCGCGAACATCCCATCGAGCCCCCTCTGCCCGCGGTCCGTCCGCGCGGCTCCGGCCGCGCGACCGTCGTCGTCATGTTCGGGATCGGCGTAAGCCGCCTCTTCGGGCTCGTGCGGGAGCAGGTGGTGGCCTTCTACTTCGGCCGCGCCGCGGTCTACTCGGCGTTCGTGGCCGCCTACAAGGTGCCGAACCTGGTCCGGGTCCTCCTGGGCGAAGGAAATCTCTCGGCCTCGTTCATCCCGGTCCTCGCCGAGCGGATGCGCGAGGGCGGCGAGGCCGAGGCCCGGCGGCTCGCGCGGGGCGTGCTGGGGCTCCTGCTGGCGGTGGTCGGGGTGGTGACGCTGGCGGGGATGGCGGCGGCGCCCGCCCTCGCCTGGGTGGTGGCGCCGGGCTTCGACCCGGCGCTCCGCGCGCTGGTCCAGCGGCTGATCGTGATCCTCTTCCCGACCGTCGGTTTCATGGTGGCGAGCGCCTGGTGCATGGGCGTTCTCCACGCGCGCGGGCGGTTCTTTTGGCCGAACTTCGCGCCCCTCTTCTGGTCGGTGACGAGCGCGGCGGCGCTGATCGTTTTCGTGGGCCGGACCGGCATGGACCCGGTCTACGTCCTGGCCTGGGGCGTGGTGGCGGGCAGCGCGGTCCAGCTCGTGGTCCAGCTGCCGGCGGCGTGGGCGGCGATCGGTACGCTGGCGCCGGCAGGGAGCTGGAAGGACCCCGCGGTGCGGCGCGTGACCCGGCTCTTCGGCCCGATGCTGGTGGGCACGGGCGTGGCCCAGCTCTCGACCCTCGTGGACGTCCAGATCGCCAGCTTCGTGTCCGACGAGAGCGTGGCTTCGCTCGCTTACGCCCAGCGGCTCTACCTGCTGCCGCTCTCCCTCTTCGGCGTCTCGATCGCCCAGGTGGCGCTCCCCACGCTGGCCCACGACGCGGCGGCCGGTGGGGAGGCGGCCGTCGGCGCCGAGCTCTCGAAGGCCTGGCGCCGGATGGCGTTCCTGGTGATCCCCTCCACGCTGGGCCTGGCGGCGTTCGGCCGGCCGGCGGTCAGCGTGATCTTCGAGCATGGCCGCTTCGACGCCGCCGACACCGGCGCCGTCACGGCGGTGCTGGCGGGCTACGCGATCGGACTCCTGGCGTACGGCTCGGCCCGGCTCTTCGCGACGGCGTTCCACGCCCTCCAGGACACCGCCACACCGGTCCGGGTGGCGGTGGTCGCGCTCGCCGCCAACGTGGTCCTC
>DATLFF010000140.1:0-4015 GCA_035524915.1 Gemmatimonadota bacterium
GTTCCTGGCCGCTTCGCAGGAGCTCCTGACGGGGCTCGACGGGCAGCGCCTCGCGCCCGAGACGATGGCGATCGTGCGCCGGAACCTGGAGGTCATCGACGCGGCGATCGCCGAGCTCCGCGCGGCCCTCGAGCGGGACCCCGGCAACGGCGAGCTGACCCGCATGCTCCTCGCCACCTACCAGCGGAAGATCGAGCTCCTCGAGCAGGCCGCGCGGGCGGGGGAGGAAGGATGAGGGCCTCGGCGTTCCTCCTGCTCCTATCGGCCTCCGCGGCTCTCGGATGGGTCGCGCCGGCCGCCGCCCAGGAGCGCGTCGAGCGCGGGGTCCGGGCGGCCCCGGACGCGACCATCCGCGTCTACAACCTGACCGGCTCGACCCGGGTCCGCGGCTGGGACGCGGACTCGGTGGCCGTCGTCGCGACGCTCGCTCCCGGCGCGGGCCGGCTCTTCCTCGGGGGCGGGACGCAGGGGATCAAGCTGGGCGTCGAGGCGCCGCCGGGCGCCGCCGGTGGGACCGCGCACCTCGAGGTGCGGGTCCCGCGCGGGAGCGTGGTCTGGATCAAGGCCGCCGACGCGTCGGTCGACGTCGACGGCGTCCAGGGCGGGCTCGACCTCTACTCCGTGACCGGCGACGTGGTCGTCCGGGGCGCTCCGAGCACGGTCCGCGCCGAGTCGATGGAGGGCCGGGTCTCGATCGACGCCCGCACGCCGTGGGCCCGCGCGAAGACGGCGAGCGGCCCGATCGACCTGGCCGGAGGGATCGCCGATCTCGCCGCCACCACGGTCGGCGGGGAGGTCCGGGTGGCGGCAGCCGGCCCCGCCCGGGCGCGGATCGAGAGCGTGACCGGCGACGTCGTCGTCGAGGGCCGGGCCTCCCGCGGCGGATCGTGGGAGATCGAGACCCACAGCGGCGCGGTGACGATCGCCCTGGGCGCCGACGCCGGAGCCGAGATCGCCGTCCACACCTTCGGCGGCGAGGTCCGGAGCGAGCTCGGCCGCGTGACGTCCAAGCGCCAGGACGACCTGGGGGGCCGCGAGCTCGGGATCGTCGTCGGTCCCGGCGGGGCGACGATGACGGTGCGGACGTTCAAGGGCCCGGTCACCGTGCGTCCCGCGCGCTGACGCGGGGCGCCGTCCAAACGCCGGCCGTCCGGACGGCATCCAACGGGTGAACCTGAACCCGGAGGCAACGATGCTACAGAACCGGACGTCCATCCTCGGCCGCGCGAGCGGCCTGGCGGCCATCCTCCTCGTGGCGGTGGCGGCCACCGCGCTGGCGGGGCCCCCCTGGCTCTCGATCGAGCTGCCCGCCAACCCGTATCACCGGGAGACCCGCGGTGCGCTCGCGCTCGTCCGCACCTACCACCACGGCGGCCCGATCCAGCTCCAGGTACGCGCCACGGCCGAAGGGCTGGTCGACGGCGAGCGCGTCAGCCTGCCGCTCGAGCTCGCGCCGACCGGAACGGCGGGGCTGTACGCCCTGCGGGGGAAGCTCCCCACCCGCGGCGCCTGGGTCCTGGTGGTCCGGGGCGGGGCGGAGGACGCGAGCGTGACCGCGCTCGTCGACGTGGGGCCGGACGGCGCGCTCCGGACCGTCGAGGTGCCGACACGCGGCGACAACCCGCCGGTTCCGCGCGCGGTCACCGGCGCGGAGATCGAGAGCCGCCTCCGCGCGCTGGCCGCGGGCCCGCCTCCCGGCGGCGTCGTGCTCGCCAGGCCCGGTCATGGCGGTGGGGGTGGTCCGGTGCCGACGCTGGCCATGATCGCGGCGATCGGCCTCCCCGTCGGCTTTGGCGCCTGGCGTTCGATCCGGCGGCGCTGAGCCCCGCCGCAGACCCGACCCCGCCTTGAACGCCAGGCGGGGTCGGCTAGCTTCGCGAACGTGAGATCCCCCGACGCCCTGGTGATCGGCGGTGGCTTGATCGGGTGCTCGATCGCCCGCGCGCTGGCGGCGGACGGGCGCACGGTGGTCGTCCTCGAGCGGAACCGCGAGCCGGGCGCCGAGGCCTCGAGGGCCGCGGCGGGCCTGCTGGTCCCCCAGACCGAGCGGGCGATGGGGCGGCTGGGTGCCGGGAGCGCGGCCGCCGAGGACGCGATGCTCGCCCTCCTGCTCGAGAGCCAGCGGCGCTTCCCGGCGTTCGCGCGCGATCTCGAGGAGGTCTCCGGGCGCTCCGTCCACTACCGCGGAGAGGGGAGCCTGGTGGCCGCCCTGTCCGCGGAGGAGGCCGCCGCGCTGGCGGCGTTCGCCCGGCGGCAGGCGGACCGGGGGCTGCCGGCCGAATGGATCGAGGGCTCGGCGGCTCGCCGGCTCGAGCCGGCTCTGGGGCCCGCCGTCCGGGCGGCGCTCCTCGTCCCCGGCGACCACCAGGTGGACAACGTCGAGCTCACGCTGGCCGCCGTCGAGGCCGCGAAGTGCGCGGGGGTCGAGATCCGGACGTCCGCGGCCGTGGCCGGGATCGTGGCGCGGGACGGCCGGGCGGCCGGCGTGCGGCTCGAGGACGGGACCCGGCTCGACGCGGCGCTGGTCCTGCTGGCGGCCGGCGCGTGGAGCGGCGGGCTGGAGGGGTTGCCCCGGGAGCTCCCGGTGCGCCCGGTCAAAGGCCAGATGATCGCCGTGGTCCCGCCTCCTCCGGCCTCGATCCGGCGGATCGTCTCGGTCCCGGGCGCCTACTGCGTCCCGCGGGACGACGGCCGGGTGCTGGTCGGGGCCACCGTCGAGGAGGCCGGCTTCGACACGGCGGTCGATGAGGTCGCGGCCCGGCGGCTGGTCGCGGCGGCGGCCCGCGCCCTGCCCGGCTTCGCGGCCGCCCCGGTCGTCGCGCACTGGGCCGGCCTTCGCCCGGGGACCCCCGACGGCCTTCCGATCCTCGGCGAGGACCCCGATCTCCCGGGGCTCGTCTACGCCACCGGACACTACCGGAACGGGATCCTGCTCGCGCCGGTGACGGCCGCGATCGTGGGCGCGATCGGGCGCGGGGACGAGCCGCCGGTCGCGATCGAGCCGTTCTCGCCCGCGCGCCCCGCGCTCGGGCCACGGGAGCCGCCCTTCGGCAGCTAGTACGAGATCGTACCGTCCGGCGCGGCCGGTTGCGGGGCCCCGGGCCCGCGGATAGCTTGACCCGCCCCATGCCGACCCTCGTCGAGAAGGCCGCCTCCCCGATCCGGACCTCTCCGACCGCCGTCCGGCGGCTCGGGCGGATCGGCTACCACGAGGCGCGGGAGCTCCAGCGGGAGCTCGTGGCCGCGCGCCGCGCGGGAGCCGTGCCCGACACCCTGCTCCTGCTCGAGCATCCGCCCGTCATCACGCTCGGCCGGTCGGGCACGCCCGACCACCTCCTCGGCACCGGCGCCGAGCTGGCCGACCGCGGGGTCGCGTTCGTCGAGACCGACCGCGGCGGCGACATCACGTTTCACGGGCCCGGCCAGATCGTCGGCTACGCGATCGTCGACCTCGACCGCCGGGGCCGCGACCTGCACCGCTACCTGCGCGAGCTCGAGTCCGTCCTGATCCGGGCGCTGGACGAGCTCGGGGTCCACGCCGGCCGGGTCCCCGGTCTGACCGGGGTCTGGGTCGGCGACGCGAAGGTCGGGGCGATCGGCATCCGGGTCTCCCGCTGGGTCACGCACCATGGCTTCGCGCTCAACGTCGACACCGACCTCTCGTTCTTCGACCTGATCGTCCCGTGCGGGATCGCCGACCGGAAGGTGACCTCGATCGCGGCGCTCCTCGGGCGTCCGGTGGACCGGGACGCGGTCGAGACCGCGCTCGCCCGCGCCTTCGAGGCCGTGTTCGCCGCCCCGTCCCAGCCGCGGGAGACCTGCCGATGACCACGACGATCCCTCTCGACGCCGTCGACACCGGCCGCGCCCGACCCCGCAAGCCCGAGTGGCTCAAGGTCCGGGCCGGCGGCGGGCCGCGGTACGCGAGCGTCAAGCACGCGGTCGAGGAGCGCGGGCTCCACACCGTCTGCCAGGAGGCGCGCTGCCCGAACATCGGCGAGTGCTGGGGCCACGG
>DATLFF010000141.1:0-11100 GCA_035524915.1 Gemmatimonadota bacterium
GGGACGGGCTGGAGCCGGCGGCGGGCTGACTCCGCCGGGAGTCTCCGGGTTACCCGCCTCCCGGGGCCCGGGGGGCCGGCGGACGCCGGACCGCAGGGTCAGTCCGGCAGCGTGGCGCAGCGGGCGGCGCCGAGGAGCGCCGTGCGGGGCTCGAGCACGACGTGGACCGGCACGACGGAGAGGAGCTCGGTAAGCCGGCCTTTGGCCCGGAACGCGCGCAGGAACCGGTCGTCCGCCCGCAGGAGCGGCAGGATCCGCGGCGCGATCCCCCCGCCCACGTAGAGCCCGCCGAGCCCGAGCGCGGTCAGGGCCAGGTTGCCGGCCGCGGCCCCGTAGGCGTCGATGAACAGCTCCATCGCCCGGACGCAGATGGCGGGTTCGCCTTCCAGAGCGGCGTCGGAGATCTCCGCGCTCGGATCGGCCACCTCCGCGAGACGCTCGGCCAGGCCGGCCGGCTCCGGCTCGCGCCCCGTGTCCCGCAGGAACTCGTAGATCGTGTGGATGCCGGGACCGGAGACCACCCGCTCGGTGCTCACGTGGCCGTGCCGGGCGTGGAGGAACGCGTGGAGCGCCATCTCGTCCTCGTTCCGCGGGGCGAAGTCGACGTGGCCGCCCTCGCTGGCGATCGCTCGCGGGCGGCCGTCCACGTGGACCAGGATCGCCATGCCGAGGCCGGTGCCGGCCGCGATCATGGCCGAGTGGGTGCCCCGCGGCTCACCCGCCGCGAGCGTCTCCAGCCGCTCCGCGGGCAGGGCGTCGAGGCCGTAGACGGTGGCCTCCAGGTCGTTCAGGAAGCGGATCTGGTCCACCCCGATCGTTGCCTGCAGCTCCGAGCGGTCGACGCGCCAGCCGGCATTCGTCAGCTCGATCGTCTCGCCGATCACGGGCCCCGCCACACCGAGGCAGGCGCGGTCCACCGTCTCGTCCCCCGCGTCGAGGAACGCGCGAACGACCTCCACCAGGCCGGGCCAGTCCGCGGTCGAAAAGCGGCCTTCGCGGACGACCTCGAGGCCGTTCCCGCGCTCCTCGAACAGCGCGAGAGCGGCCTTGGTGCCGCCGATGTCGCCGGCCAGGATCACGGCCCCTTCGCCGCCGGCCGGTCGAGGCCCTCGAGCCCGGCCGCGGCCTCGGCGTCCAGGAGCCAGCGCGCCCGACCGCGGGTGGGCGCGATCGCCTGGGCCGGGCAACGGGCGGGATCGCGGGGGCCCTCCAGCGCCGCCCGGACGGCGGCGGCCTTGGACCCGCCCGACACAAGGAACGCGACCGCCCGCGCCGCGTTGAGGGCCACCGGGGTGAGCGTGACCCGGTCGACGACCGGAGGCAGGACGAGCGCCGCCGGGACGGCCTCGGCCAGACGGTCGGACTCGATCGCCGCGGAGTCGGGGAAGAGCGAGGCCGTGTGGCCGTCGGGGCCGAGGCCGAGGAGGGCGAGGTCGAGGTGCGGCGGCTCCTCGCCGGCGGCGTCCAGGGCCCTCCGAAGCTCCCCGGCGCACTCCCGCGCCGCGGCCGCGGGCTCGGCCTCGCCGCGAATCCGGTGGACTCGCTCGGGGTCGACGGCGACCCGGTCCAGGAGCGTCTCCCGGGCCATCCGGTAGTTGCTGTCCGGGGCCTCGGGCGGCACGCACCGCTCGTCGGCCCAGAAGAACTCGATCCGCGCCCACGGGACCTCTTCCCGGTGGTGGGGGCCGGCGAGCCGCTCGTAGACGGGGCGCGGGGTCGAGCCGCCGGAGAGCGCCACCGCGAAGCGGCCGCGCGCGGCGACCGCTGCCCGGGCCGCTTCGGAGAAGAGCCGGGCGGCGCGCCCGGCCAGGTCCTCCAGGTCGGCCGCCACCTCGATCCACGGCCGCTCGCTCATTCCGTCGACTCCGCCGTGAGCGGCCGCCATGCGTGACCGTTGCGGGCCGGCAGGCGCGCGGCCGATTCGGGCCCTTCGCTGCCCGCCGAGTAGTTCGGGAAGTCGGCCGGCTCCTCCCTCCACGCCGCCAGGATCGGCTCCATCAGCCGCCACTGCCAAATCGCCTCGTCGCCTCGCGTGAAGTGGGTGGGATCCCCCACCATCGCGTCCAGCAGCAGCGTCTCGTAGGCCTCGGGGAGCTCCACGCCGAACGCTTCCTGGTAGTCGAACTCCATTCGCACCTGGCTCGTCTTCATCCCCTCGCCCGGCGTCTTGGCGCTGAACGAAAGGTCGATCTCCTCGTCGGGCTTGAGGCGCAGGACGATCGTATTCGGCGCCGGCGCGCTCCCGTCGGTCTCGAACAGGGGGTGCGGCGGAGGCTGGAAGTGGACCGCGATCTCGGTGACGGTGGCGGCGAGGCGCTTGCCCGTCCGCAGGTAGAACGGCACGCCCGCCCAGCGCCAGTTCCGGATCGCCAGCTCCACCGCGGCGTACGTCTCGATGGTCGAGCCCGGGCCGACGCCGTCGAGCTCGCGGTACGCGGGGACCGGCTCTCCGTCCACCGTCCCCGGCCCGTGCTGGCCGCGGGCCGCCCGCTCGGCCACGTCGTCCCGGGTCATCGGGGGAATCGAGCGCAGGACCTGCACTTTCTCCTCGCGGACCGAGCGCTCGTCGTACGCGGCCGGCGGCTCCATCGCGATCAGCGTGAGGAGTTGGAGCAGGTGGTTCGCCACCACGTCGCGGAGCGCTCCCGTCCCCTCGTAGAAGCCCGTTCGGCCCTCCAGGCCGTAGGATTCCGCCGCGGTGATCTCGACGTAGTCGATCCAGTTGCGGTTCCAGACCGGCTCGAACAGCGTGTTCGCGAACCGGAACGCGAGGATGTTCTGGACCGTCTCCTTTCCGAGGTAGTGGTCGATCCGGTAGACCTGGTCCTCGTCGAAGATCCGGTCGATCTCCCGCGACAGCCGCTCCGCGGACGCGAGGTCGGTGCCGAAGGGCTTCTCCACGATGACCCGGGTCCAGCCCGCGCCCTGGGCCGTCAGGCCGGCGGCGTCCAGGCCGCGGACGATCTCCTCCATGAGGTCGGGAGGCACCGCGAGGTAGAACAGGTGGTTCGACCGCCTGGGTTCGCCGATCCCGAGGTCCTCGAGCCGCCGGGCGAGCGCCTCGTAGGCGGCCGGATCGGCGAGGTCCGCGCCCATGTAGTGGAGCCGCTCGACGAAGCGCGTCCAGGCGGCCTCGTCCCACTGCTGCACCCGGTCCTCGACCGCCACGCGCATCTCCTGCCGGTAAGCCGCGTCGTCCATGTCGCCCCGCCCGACCCCGAGGATCGCGAAGCAGGAGTGCAGCGATCCGCGGCGGTCCAGCCGGTAGAGCGCGGGCATCAGCTTCTTCCGGGTGAGGTCCCCCGTGCCGCCGAAGATGACGAGCGCGCACCCCTCCGCCACCGGCAGATCCAGCCGCCGGCGCTCGGCCGGGGTGCGGACCCGCAGGATGCGGGGGCTCACGTCCGGCGCGCCGCGGCGGCGGCCCAGTCGGTGTGGACGGGCGCGCCTTCGGGGTCGTCCAGCCGCCGGTAGCGGTGGGCGCCGAACCAGTCCCGCTGGGCCTGGGTCAGGTTCTGGGGAAGCCGTTCCGAGCGCCAGGCGTCGAGGTAGTCGAGCGCCGCGCTCCAGGCGGGAACCGGGAGCCCGAGCCGGCGGGCGGCCACCACCGCGCGCCGCCAGCCCGCCTGGAGCGGCCCGACCGCCTCGGCGATCGCGGGGTCGAGGAGCAGCGTGTCGAGCGCCGGGTCCCGGAGGAGCGCCGCCCGGATCGGATCGAGGAGCCGGCAGCGGATGATGCAGCCGGCCCGCCATACCCGCGCCACCTCGGCGAGCGGGATCCCCCAGCCCCGCTCCTCGGAGACCCGCCGGATCAGGTCGAATCCCTGGGCGAACGCGGCGATGCGGGCGCCGAGGACGGCGTCGGCGACGTCGGAGGCGAAGGCGTCGGGCTCTTCGATGGCGGGCGGCGGAAGCCCGGGCCCGATCAGCGCGCGGCTCGCCCGCCGCCGCTCCTCTCGCCGGCTGGAGAGCACCCGCGCGTCGACCGCCGCGGCGATCGATGGAGCGGGAACGCCGGCCCGGAGCGCCTCGATGGCCGTCCAGCGCCCCGTCCCTTTTTGCTCGGCCTCGTCGACGATGCTCTCGACGAGCGGCTCACCGGAGTCGTCCCGCACACGGAAGATGCCGGCCGTGATCTCGATCAGGAAGGACTCGAGCGGCCCGTCGTTCCAGGCCTCGAACGTCCGCGCCAGATCGTCGGCGTCGAAGCCGGCCCCCGCGGACAGGACGTGGTACGCCTCGGCGATCGCCTGCATGTCGGCGTACTCGATCCCGTTGTGGACCATCTTCACGAAGTGGCCCGCCCCGCCGGGCCCCAGGTGCGCCACGCACGGGCCGGCATCCGACTCCGCCGCGATCGCCTCGAGGATCGGAGAAAGCGCCGCGTACGCCTCCGGCGGCCCGCCCGGCATGAGCGAGGGGCCGCGCCGCGCCCCCTCGGCGCCGCCGGACACCCCCATGCCGACGAACGCGAGCCCGCGCTTTTCGAGCTCGGTGGCGCGACGCTCGGTCTCGTCGAAGTGGGAGTTGCCGCCGTCGATCAGGACATCGCCGGGCTCGAGCCGGCCCGCGAGGTCGGAGATCGCCGCGTCCACCGGCTCGCCGGCGGGCACCATGAGGAGGATCCGGCGGGGCCGGGCGAGCGCGGCCACCAACGCCGCCGCGTCGGCGGCGGGGACCAGGCCGCGATCGGGATGCTCCGCCGCGAAACGTCGCACGCGCTCGTCGTCGAGGTCGAGGAGCGCGACGGAGAAACCGTGGTCGGACGCGTTCAGCGCCAGGTTCGAGCCCATCGTCCCCAGCCCCACGATCCCGAGGTCGGCGCCGCCGGTCATCCGACGCGCGCCACTCAGTCGCTCTCCAGCGGGTGGCCGGCCTCGACCCACGCCCGCTTGCCGCCGTCGAAGCGGAGGACCTTGCCGTATCCCATGTCGTCCAGAATGGAGGCGGTCTCGCGGGCGGCCTCGCACCGCTCGTCGCGGCAGTAGAGAACGATCCGATCGTTCCGGTCCGGCAGCAGCTCCGCGGCGCCCTCCCGCACGCGCTCGGGCGGCAGGTGGACGGCGCCGGGGATGTGGCCCCGCGCGTACTCGTCGGCGTCCTCCACCTCGATCAGGCGGAAGTGGTCCCCCCGGTCGATCATCTTCTCGAGGTCGCGGAGGTGGATCGTGTCGGCCATGGGGCCGGACGCTACGCCGGCTGCACCTGGCGCTGCTTCTCCGCGATCGCCTCCAGGAGCGCGTCGTAGGAGTCGGCGAACTTCCGGACTCCCTCTTCCTCCAGCTCGTCGGTGACGGTGGAGAGCTCCACGCCGAGCTCGGCCAGCGCCTCCCGCCGCTCGTAGGCGCCGTTCAGGTCCTCGCGGATCCGGACCGCCGGGTCGCCATGGTCGCGGTAGGCGTCGATCGTATCCGGGGGGAGGGTGTTCACCGTTCCCGGGGCGATCAGACTCTCGACGTAGTAGACATCCGGGAATTCGGGGTTCTTGGTGGAGGTGGAGGCCCACAGCGGCATCTGCGCCGCGGCGCCCGCCTCGACCAGCGCGTCGAACCCGCCCCCCGCGAAGCGCGCCTCGTAGGCGGAGTAGGCGATCCGCGCGTTGTCGATCGCGATCTTTCCCATGAACGAGCGGATGTGCTCGCGCTCCTCCTCCGTGCCGGCGCGCTCGAGGAGCGTCTCCAGCCGGGCGTCGACCTTGGAGTCCACCCGGCTCACGAAGAACGACGCCACGGAGAAGACCCGGCCGACCGGCTCGCCGCGGTCCAGGCGACCCTCCATCGCCTCGAACCACGCATCCATCACCGCGTGGTAGCGCTGCACCGAGAAGAGGAGGGTGATGTTGATGTTCACGCCCGCCGCGAGGGCGTCGCGGATCGCGGGGAGACCCTCTTCGGTGCCGGGGATCTTCACCATGACGTTCGGGCGGTCGACCGCCCGCCACAGCCGATGGACCTCCTCGAGCGTGCCCCCGGTGTCCTTCGCCAGATGGGGGTTCACCTCGATGGAGACGTATCCCTCGCGTCCGCCGGAGGATTCGTACCGCTCGCGGAAGTGGTCGCAGGCCGCCCGGATGTCGGCCACCGCGAGCCGCTCGAACACCTCCTGCGGCTCGGCGTCGGCGCCGGCGGCGCGGACGTCCTCGTCGTAGAGGTCGGTCTCGGCGATCGCCTGCTGGAAGATGGTCGGGTTCGACGTCATCCCGGCCAGCCCGTCGTCCGCGATCAGCCGCGCCAGCGTGCCGTCCTCGAGGATGTCGCGCCGGATATAATCGAGCCAGATCTGCTGGCCGAGGTCGTGAAGCCGTATGAGCGGGCTCGGCATCGGATGGGGCCTCCTCGGGGCGCGCGGGGAAACGGTGGGCCGGGTCATCCCTCCCGGCGATCGAACGCCCCGCCCCGGGCGTCGCGCTCGATCGCGTCGATCTTGCGGCTCCGCCGGACGTGCCGTTCCTCGCCCGAGAACCGGGCGTCCAGGAACGCGCGCACGACTTCGGCGGCGAGCTCGGGGCCGATCACGCGGGCGCCGAGCGCCAGCACGTTCAGGTCGTCGTCCTCGACCCCCTGCCGCGCACTGAACGTATCGTGCGCCATCGCGGCGCGCACCGTCGGGATCTTACACGCCGCGACGGCCACACCCACGCCGCTGCCACAGACGAGGACCCCGCGCTCCGCGCGGCCGGCCACCACCGCCTCGCCCACCGCGCGGGCGTAGTCGGGGTAGTCGTCCGCGGGATCCAGCGCGTGGGCGCCGCAGTAGAGGACCACGTGGGCGGCGTCCTCGATCGCGCGGACGACCCGATCCTTGAGGGGCAGGCCCGCGTGGTCGGCTCCAACGGCGACGATCACGACCAGAGGGTAGTCCCGCGGCGGCCGGGGGTCGAGCGCGCCCGGGGCCGGCCGTGTCCCCTCATCGATTCAACGGATACCTTGTGCGCGTCTCGAGCCGCGAGCCTCGCGAAGGACCGTTCAGCGAAGGGAAGCGACGCGCCGTGAGCCGTCTCCTGAGTCTTCGACACTTCCTCAAGCGCCTCCTGACGCCGGTCACCCTGCGCGTCCGGGGCGGCCCGCTGAAAGGGCTTCGCTGGTCGCCCGCGAGCGGCAGCCGGTTCGTCCGGGGCGACTACGAATCGTACAACGTGCCCGCGTTCCTCGAGGCCGTGAACCGGGGGGAGGTGGTTTACGACGTGGGCGCCCATGTCGGGTATTTCACCGCCATCGCCTCGCTCCGCGTGGGTCCCGCGGGGCGGGTCGTCGCCTTCGAGCCGCGCCCGGTGAACCTCGGTCTCCTCCGGCGCCACGTGGAGGCGAACCGGCTGGAGAACGTCACGGTGGTCGATGCCGGCGTGGGGCGGGAATCCGGCGAGGCGCACTTCGAGGAGGGCACCGGCTCGGGTACCGGGAAGATCTCCCGGACGGGACGGCTCACGGTTCGGGTGGTCCGGCTGGACGACGTCGTGGGGCAGGAGGGGTTCCCGCCGCCCGACTTCATCAAGATCGACGTCGAGGGTGGCGAGCTCGACGTCCTCGAGGGCGCCCGCCACCTGCTCGAGCGGGGGCGGCCGCGCCTGCTGGTCGGGATCCACGGTCCGGAGATGCGCCGTGAGTGCACCGCGCTCCTCGAGGAGCTCGGGTACGAGCTGCGGACTCTCCGGGAGTCGGACGACGCCGGGAACACGGACATCCTGGCCCGCCCCGTGGGATCGGGGACCTGACGTGCGACGGCCCTCCCGCGAGGACGTCAGCCGTCCACGCCGCGAAGGATACGCCTACAAGAAGGAGTTCTATCAGAGCCGCGAGGTCGCCGAGGACTACGACTTCCACCGGCTGGGGAGCCCCGCTCTGCAGCGGCGGAACCGCCGCAAGTGGACCGCGGTCCGCGCCGCCCTGACCGACGCCGAGGGGATCCGGACGGTGCTCGACCTCCCCTGCGGCACGGGTCGCTTCACCGGGAGCCTGGCCGGCGAGGGGTACCGGGTGGTCGGCGGCGACATCTCCTTCGAGATGATGCGAAAGGCGCTCGATGCGCCGGACGGCCGGCGCGAAGGCGTGCTGGGCTACGTCCAGGCGGACGCCGAGCGGCTGCCGTTCCCGGACGGGGCGGTCGACTGCGTGATGTCGATCCGGTTCCTGTTCCACGTGGACCCGGGGACCCGGGTCCGGATCCTGAGCGAGATGAGGCGGGTCTCCCGGCGGTGGCTGGTGCTCGACTACCGGCACCGCTACACGTGGCGCTGGGTGAAGTGGACGACGCTCAGGCGGCTGGGCCTCAGCCGTCGCGAGATGCCGCGCGTCTCGCGGGCCGAGCTTCGCGGCGAGCTGGCCGCGGCGGGGCTCGCGGTCCGCCGCGTGGTTCGGGTGGGGACGCCGCTGTTCTCCGACAAGTGGATCGTGCTGGGTGAGCCGAGCGGAGCCTGACCCGCCGCCGCCCGAGCCGGCGGCGCTCGTGGAGGGAACCGCGCTGGAGGGCCTGGAGGTGCTCGGTCGCCTGGGGGAGGGCCGGCGGAGCCTGGTGTACGGCGCGCGGTGGCACGGCCGGGAGGCGGCGCTCAAGGTCTACAAGCCGCGGGCGATCGCCCGCCACGCCCGCCGCCACGGTCTGCCGCTGGCCGAATTCGAGTTCCGCCAGAACGAGCGCTACCACCGGGCGCCGGGGCTGGCCCCCTTCGTGGCCGAGCCCCTGGTCCGCGTCGTGGGCCCGCGCGGGCAGGCCTTCCTCCAGGAGCGGCTCGAGGGGCAGCTCTACTACTTCTACTACCGGGAGCGCGGCGCCCGCGTGCCCTCCGGGATCTTTCCCCAGATCGAGCGGATCGTCGATCTGGCCCATCGGGCCGGGCTCTACGACGTCGATCTCCACGCGATGAACGTGATGGTCGTGACCGGCGAGTCCGGGGAGCCCGTGCCGCGGCTGTTCGACTTCAACATGATTCCCTTCCACGCGCGGGAGGGCAATCCGATCGGGATGCTTCTCCGGATGGGCCTCCTGGACCGGCATTGGCGTGACCGCCGGAAGCTCCGCCGGTTCCACGACTTCGAGCTGGTGGAACGGAAGCTCCTCGAATACTACGAGTGAGCGCGCGGCCGCCGGCGGCGAACGGCCCGGGCGAGCAGGAGGAGCACCGCGAGGACCGCCGCCAGGGCGAGGAGCGCCGCCGCGATCCCCAGCCAGGGATGGGTGAGGAGCAGCACCACGAGCCCCACCACGAACCCATCTTCGGCGAGGCTCACGATGACGTTCGAGGCGGGCTCGGGGGAGGCGTTGACGGCGACCCGCGTGCCGGCCTTGGCGGCGTGGGTCGAGGCGCCGACCGCGCCACCCAGGAGCCCGGCCACGACCTGGACGCCAGCCTCGGAGGGTCCGAGGGCGAGGACCGCGAGCCCGGCGGCCCCGAGCGGCCGGACGATCGTGTGCAGCGTGTCCCAAGCCGTGTCGACCCACGGCACCTTGTCGGCCACGAACTCGATCAGGTAGAGAGCGGCGGCGCCGCCGATCACCCAGCCGCTTCCGAGGACCTCGAAGGCGGGGGGGAGATCCACCCAGCCGAAGCGCGCGGCGAGCCCCGCCACCAGCACGGTGGCGTAGAGGTTGATCCCGGCTCCGACGGCGAAGCCGACGGACCGGCCGAGGGCGAGGGCGAGCTCCAACGGGGATCCGCCTAGGAGGCGGCGGCGCGGTCGCCGGCCAGGCGCCGGGCGGCGTCGGCCACGGCGTCGGCGGTAATGCCGTACTTCTCCATGTTCACCTCGCCCGGCGCGCTGGCGCCGAAGCGGTCGACGCCGATGGCGACACCGCGGTCGCCGATCCAGCGCTCCCATCCGAGTGTCGCGCCGGCCTCGATCGAGACCCGCGCTCGCACCGGGGGCGGGAGCACCTCGTCCCGGTACACCGCGTCCTGCTCGGCGAAGATCTCCCAGCAGGGCATCGACACGACCCGCGCGGCGACGCCCTCCTCCGCCAGGGCGGCGCGGGCCTCGAGCGCCAACTCGACCTCGCTGCCGGTCGCGATCACGATCACGTCCGGCTCCCCGCCCTCGGCGTCCGCCAGGACGTAGGCGCCCCTCCGGAGGCCGGTTGCCGGGGCCAGCTCCGCCCGGTCGAGGACCGGGAGCCCCTGCCGGCTGCAGACGATCGCGGTCGGGCCGTCCGTCCGCGCCATCGCCCAGCGCCAGGCCTCGGCCGTCTCGTTGGCGTCGCAGGGGCGGACCACGTGGAGGTTGGGCATTGCGCGCAACGACATCAAGTGCTCGACCGGCTGGTGGGTGGGGCCGTCCTCGCCGAGCCCGATCGAGTCGTGAGTCCACTGGAACACGACGGGCAACTCGGAGATCGCGGCCAGCCGCACGGCCGGGCGCATGTAGTCGCTGAACACGAAGAACGTGGCGCAGAAGGGGCGCACTCCGCCGTGGTAGGCCATGCCGTTGGTGACCGACCCCATCCCGTGCTCGCGAACTCCGTAATGGAAGTTCCGGCCCTGGCCCGTCCGGCCGTCGAAGTCGCCGCCGCGCTCGATCGAGTTCTTGGTGGACGTGCCGAGGTCGGCGTCGCCGCCGATCAGCCACGGCACGGCCTTCGCGATCGCGTTCAGCGCCTTCCCGGCGGCCACCCGGGTGGCCAGCTTCTCGCCCGCCTCCCAGACGGGGAGCGCGCGGTCCCAGTCCTCGGGCAGCTCCTTCGCCCACGCGAGCCGCCACTCCTCGGCGAGGTCCGTGTTCTCCCCGGCCCAGGCGTCGAACCGCTCGCGCCAGTCGGCGTGCGCCGCCTCGCCCGCCTCGCGCGCGTCCATCGCCTCGCGCACCTCGTCCGGGACGTGGAGCGTCTTCTCGGGCCACGGCCAGCCGAGCGCGGCCTTGGTCTTCACGACCTCCTCAGCGCCCAGCGGCTCGCCGTGGGCGGCCGAGGTGCCCGCCTTGTTGGGGCTGCCGTAGCCGATCGTCGTTTCGACCGCGATCAGGGAGGGGCGGCCGGTCTCGGCGCGGGCGGCCGCGATCGCGTCGTGGATCCCCTGGAGGTCGGTGTTGCCGTCCTCGACCTGCAGGACGTGCCACCCCTGCGCCTCGAAGCGCGCCAGGACGTCCTCGTTCGACGACTGCTCGAGCGGGCCGT
>DATLFF010000142.1:0-23009 GCA_035524915.1 Gemmatimonadota bacterium
AGCATGGATGGCGCCGGAACGGGCGCGATCGAAAGCGCGGTAGAGGGGGCGGATCGCGACCGCGACCAGTGCCTCGGCCAGGTCGTCCTCGAGGGCGTCCCACGCCCGCCCGTCGAGCCGGGCGGCGGTCGGACCCGCCCGGGCGACCGCGGCTCGCCGGGAGCGCTCGAGCAGCGGGTCCAGGATCTCGCGGAACGGCAGGGGACAGCGATCGGTCACGAAGGGAAGCACGTGGCGGCCACCGGCGCGCCGGTCCTCATACTCCCGCGAACCACGGGTAACCCCGGTCCTCCCAGTAGCCGCCCGGCCGCTCGGCGGTGAAGGTCACGGTGGTGAGGTACTTGGTGAGCTTGTAACCCAGCTTGTGCGGGGCGTAGAGCCGCAGTGGCGCCCCGTGGTCGGACATGAGCGGCCGGTCGTTGAACCCCCAGGCCAGGATCGTCTCGGGGTGCATGGCGGACTTCATGTCCCAGCCGTTGAAGTAGCCCTGGTCGAAGGAGTCGAAGCGTACGTAGCGCGCCTCGGGACGGACCCCGGCGATCTCGGCAAGCGCCCGCAGCGGCGTGCCGGTCCAGGTGGCGATCGCCGACCACCCCTCGACGCAGTGGTGCTTCACCGTGTAGCTGAGGCGCGCGATGGACTCGACCTGCGGGCGGGACAGCTCGAGCTCCCGGCGGACCAGCCCGGTGACCCGGAGCCGCCACGCCGCCGGGTCGGCGAGGATCGGCGTCTCGCGGCTGATGTGGTAGTTAGGGAACGACGCGGTGCGGTCCCCCGGACCGTACTTGGGCGCGAGGCGGTCGTGCGACAGGAGCCGCTCGCCGAGCCAGTCGTTCACCCGGCTCGTGCCGTGGAGGATCGATCCGACGCGTTCGCCGCCGTCCCAGCCGCAGCCCGCGACCGCGCCGACGGTGACCGCCGCGCCGGCCGTCCCGAGAAACGTCCGCCGGCTCATCTCAGGGTTCATCGCTCGTATACCTCCCGCGATAGCGTCCGGTGATCATGGCGCGGAGCGAGGCCGGATCGGCCAGGAAGACCAGGGCCACGTGCACGAGGGTGAAGCCGACGAAGATCCAGACCGTCCCGAAGTGCCACCAGCGGGCCGCCTGGAAGCCGCCGAAGGCGGCCACCAGCCAGTGGAGCTGGACCGGCTTGTACATGGCCAGTCCACTCAGGACCGCCAGGACTCCCATCAGCACGATGCCCGTGTAGGCCGCCTTCTGGAGCGGGTTGTGCTTGCCCTGTGGCGGGTGCTCGCGGTCGAGCCGCAGGTAGTAGCGCGTCATGGCGATCGCCGGGCGCACGTCCCGCGGGCGGAAGACCAGCTTCCGCCACTCGCCGCTCGCCGCGAGGTACGCCACGTACACGACGCCGACCAGGACCAGCGGCCACATGAGGGCGAAGTGCCAGTTGATGCCCCCGGCGAGCCAGCCGCCGAGCCGGCTCCATTCGGGGAAGCGGACGTCCTGGAATACGTTGGGGAAGTACGGGCCGCCGCGTTCTCCGAACCGGGGGTACGCGCCGTAGATCTGGAGCCCGCTCGCGATCATGCCGAACAGCAGGACGAACGCCGACCAGTGCGTGAGCCGGACGATCCAGTGATGGCGGCGGGCGGCGGCCTCCATGGCGGGGAAGATATCCCGTGAACCGCGCCGCCGCGCCCTCCTTGCACCGCCCGTCCTCCGCTCTCGATATTCGCCCCCATCATGCGCCGGAGCGCACCCGGATGACGCCCGCCACTTCCCGCCCGCGCGCGATGTTCCTCCTCGCGGCCCTCGCGGGCCTGTACTTCCTCGCCGGGAAGCTGGGCCTGGCGGTCGCGCTGGTGCACGCCAACACCAGCTCGGTGTGGCCGCCGACCGGGATCGCTCTGGCGGCGGCGCTTCTCTACGGCCTGCGGGTGTGGCCGGCCGTCTTCCTGGGCGCTTTCCTGGTCAACGTCACCACCGACGTGCCGGTCGGGACCGCCGCGGCGATCGCGGTGGGGAACACGCTCGAGACGGTCACGGGGGCGTGGCTCGTGACCCGGTACGCGGGCGGGGCGGCGGCGTTCGATCGACCGCAAGGGGTCTTCCGCTTCGCGCTGCTGGCGGCCGGGCTGGCCACGAGCGTGAGCGCCAGCATCGGGACCTTCAGCCTGTGGGCCGGGGGGAGCGCCGCGCCGCAGCGGCTGGAGGAAATCTGGCTGACGTGGTGGCTCGGCGACGCGGTCGGCGCGCTCGTGTTCGCCCCCTTCATCGTCCTGTGGACGCGCCGGCCGGGCCGCCTCCCCCGGCGACGGTGGATCGAGGCCGGTGCCCTGGCGCTCACGATCGCGGCCGCCGGGTGGATCGTCTTTCAGCACCTCGCCCCCGCGGCGTTCCTCTGCCTGCCTCCGCTGCTGTGGGCCGCGTTCCGCTTCGGCCCCCGGGGCGCCGCGACCGCCGCGGTGGCGCTCTCGGCGGTCGCCCTGTGGGGCACGCTGCGAGGCTCCGGCCCCTTCGGGAGCCTTCCACCTTCGGAATCGCTGTTCTACCTGCAGGCGTTCTTCGGAGTGACCACTCTCACCGCCCTGGTCCTCGCCGCCGACATTCGCGAGCGCCAGCGCGCCGAGGCCGCCCTCCGTCGGATGGGGGGCCAGCTCGAGGCCCGGGTCGAGGAGCGGACGGCGTCGCTCCAGGAAGCGCTCGACCAGCTCGGAAAGAGCCGCGCGGTGCTGGCCGAGGCCCAGGGTCTCGCCCACGTCGGGAGCTGGGAATGGGACGTCGGAGCGGACCGGGTGACGTGGTCGGATGAACTCTACCGCATTTATGGTCACGAGCCGGGTTCGAAGTCCATCACCTACGGGACGTACATGGAGCAGGTCCTCCCGGAGGACCGGGACATCGTCGCGTCCGCCATCCGGCAGGCGCTGGAGAGCGGGGCCTCGTTCCAGTTCGAGGAGCGGATCGTGCGGCCGACGGGAGAGGTGCGGGTCCTACAGAGCACGGGGACGGTCCGGCGGGATGCCGGGGGCCGGCCCGTCCGGTTGGTGGGCACGTGCCACGACATCACCGAGCGCAAACAGGCCGATCTCGAGCTGGCACGGCGGATGGAGGACCTCACCCGTTCCCACGCCGAGCTCTCGATGTTCACGCACGCGGCCTCGCACGATCTGAGGGAACCGCTCCGGACCGTGGCCAGCAACGTGCAGTTGATCGAGCGGAGCCTCCGTGGAAGCGGGGACCCGGCCGTTCTCCGCTCGGTGGAGTTCGCGGTGGCGGGCGTGCGCCGGATGGACGAGCTGATCCAGGACCTGCTCGAGTACTCGATCGCCGACCGGGCGGCTCTGCGGGAGGTCGACGCCAGGCGGGCTCTGGACGAGGCCCTCCTGGCCCTCTCGTCCACGATCGAGGAATCCGGCGCGGGGGTCGAGGTCGGACCGCTGCCGCGGGTGAAGGCCGATCCCGTCCGGCTGGTCCGCCTGTTCCAGAACCTGCTGTCGAACGCGATCAAGTACCGGCACCCCGACCGCCCGCCCCGCATCCGGGTGTCGGCCGAGCGGGACGGGAGGGTGTGGCGCTTCGAACTGGAGGACAACGGCCTGGGGGTGGGACCGGCGGACGCCGACCTGATCTTCCTTCCCTTCGAGCGCCTCCACCGCGACCTCGATCGGGCCGGGACCGGCCTGGGTCTGGCGATCTGCCGTCGCATCGTGGACGCGCACGGAGGTGGGATCTGGACCGAGCCCGGCTCCGACGGGGGAAGCGTCTTCCGGTTCACCCTGCCCGACGGGCGCCGGGATTAGGTGGCCCTCGGGCCGACGCGGAAGCCGGACCGGCAGAGGGTCGTCGTCGTCTTCGACGACGGGACCCGGCTCAAAGGGCTGGTGGACGGTTTCCGGCCCGAGCGGGCGCGCTTCGTCCTGCGGGAGGTGGACCTGGGGGGGCAGGTGGTGCGAACCCACGACGTGGACGTCCACCAGGTGCTGGCGGCCTTCTTCGTCCACGATCTGGCGCTGTGGCAGGACTCCCCGGTCCAGGCGCCGCCCCGACGCGACCGCCGGGAACCGGCCGTGCCCCCGGGCCGGCCCGTCCGCGTCACGTTCGTGTGGGGGGAGACCCTCGAGGGCAGGGTGGTGGACAGGGACGCCCGCCGGCGGTGGCTCGTGATCGAGCCCGTGGGTGAGTCGGAGCGCTCGGCCAACATCGACCGGATCTTCGTCACGCGGCGGGCGATCGCCGCGATGAGGGCTCTGTCCTAGGTGGTGGCCGGCGCCTCCTCGCGATCGCCCGTCGGCGTCGCGGAGGGCGAGCGTTCGTCCTCGCCGATGTAGATCTGGCGCGGCCGCGCGATCCGCTGATCGGAATCCTCCAGCATCTCCTGCCACTGGGCCAGCCACCCCGCCGTCCGCGGAATCGCGAACAGCACGGGGAAGATGCTGGTGGGGAAGCCCAGGGCCTGGTAGATGATGCCGGAGTAGAAGTCGACGTTCGGGTAGAGATTGCGCTCGACGAAGTAGTCGTCCTCCAGCGCGATCCGCTCGAGCTCGACGGCGATGTCGATCAGCGGGTTCCGGCCGGTCACGCGGAACACCCGGTCGGCCAGCTCGCGCAGGATCTTCGCGCGCGGGTCGTAATTCTTGTAGACCCGGTGGCCGAAGCCCATCAGCCGGAACTCCCCCTGCTTCACCCGCTCCACGTAGGCGGGCACGTTCTTCACGTCGCCGATCTCCTCGAGCATCCGCAGGACCCGCTCGTTCGCCCCCCCGTGCAGCGGGCCGTAGAGCGCCGCGGCGGCGCCGGCCACCGCCACGTACGGGTCGGCGTGGCTGCTGCCGATGCCCCTCATCACGCTCGTCGAGCAGTTCTGCTCGTGGTCGACGTGGAGGATGAACAGGATGTCGAGCGCCTTCTGGATGACCGGATCCGGCTCGTACCTCAGCTCGGTCGTCTTGAACATCATGTTGAGAAAGTTGCCGGTGTAGGAAAGCTCGTTGTCCGGGTACGCGAACGGCATGCCCTGGCCGTAGCGGTACGCGAACGCGGCGATCGTCGGCATCTTCGCGATCAGCCGCACGATCTGCCGGCCGCGGTTCTCGGGCTCGTCGATCCGGCGCGACTCGGGATAGAAGGTGGACATGGCCGCCACCGTGCTGACCAGCATTCCCATGGGATGCGCGTCGTAGCGGAAGCCGTCCATGAACCGCTTGATCTTCTCGTGGATGATCGTGTGGTGGGTGACCTCCCAGGTCCACTTCTGATACTCTTCCGCCGTGGGCAGGTCGCCCTCGAGCAGGAGGTGGGCGACTTCGAGGAATTCGTAGTCCTCGGCCAGGTCCTGGATCGGGTATCCGCGGTAGCGGAGGATCCCCTTCTCGCCGTCGATGAACGTGATCGCGCTCCGGCACGAGGCCGTGTTCGTGAAGCCGGGATCGTACGTCATCAGGCCGAAGTCGTTTTCGCCGGACTTGATCTGTCGGAGCTGTCCGGCGGGGATCGCCGCCCCGTAGGTCGGATACGTCCCGTAGAGGATGGGGAGCTCGAACTTCTCCCCGGTCCGGTTGTCGATGATGGTCACGGTGTCGGACAAGATCTTGCCTCCTATGGTCGATGCGGATCCGGGCCCTCTGGTCGATCCGGCGGCGGGGCGTCGAGCGTGCGAACCGCCGCTTCGCCGTCCAATGTAGCGCCTTTCGACGCGACGCCGCACTGCGAACGACTCAGCGCCCGGAGCGTCGGACCCGCAACGCGTAGATGGACTGGATCGTCCCGCCTCCGTTGTCGGCCATGAGGAGCAGGCTCCGGTCCCCACCCTCGAGCTCCGGGCCGAGCGCCATCGCCTCGTAGTTCGCCATGATGAGCCCCGGCCGGAGCTCGAGCAGGAGGGTCTTTTCGACCGGCGTCCAGTCGGCGTCCGCGAGCCCGGCCCGGTACCGGGGGCCGGAGACATCGGTGGCGCCCACCGGGTCGACCGCGTAGAGGCGCACCCGGAAGGCCGCCACGCCGTTCCCGTCACCGCCCAGCGCGCGCTCGAGGGCGAGAAGCGGTCCACCGGGGAGCGCCACCAGCTCCACCAGAGCGCTCGCCTCGCGGCCGACCGCCGGGGGCGGATGCGTGATGGGACCCGACACGGGATCGGTGACGTAGGCGTGCTGGCGGAGCGGGCGGAGCGAGTCGTCGAGGGCGATCAGCCGGACGACCGTCCCGGCGCGTGGCGTGGCCGGCGGGCCGTCCGCGGCGAGGGCCTCCTCGTTGGCCGCCCAGAGCCCGCCCTCCGGCCGGTGGGCCAGCGCCTCGAAGCCGAGGTTCGGCCGGGCGGTGGCGAACACCGTCAGGGAGGGTAGGCCCAGATCGGCCACCGCGATCGTCCCGCCTTCGAGGTCGTGCCCGGCGATCCACGGAGGCGGACCCTCCCCGGCCAGCCAGACGGTCGGACAGCCGGGAGCGCAGGCGACCGCCTCGCGGTCGGCGAGCGCGGCGGCCGGGCCCGAGAGCGGAACGGGATCGAGGAAGGTGGCCCGGGTCACCCGCCCGGTGCGCGGGTCGACGGCGATTTCGAGGAAGAGGAGCGCGGCCCCCCGGTCGGCCACCGCCACGTAGCGGTCGCCCTCGAGGCGGGCGAGCCCGGAGATCCCGTCCGCCGCGAGCCGGCGGTCGGAGTGGCCGCCGCCGCGGAAGTCGTAGCGCCCCACGGCGACCACCTCCAAGCCGACCGCCGTCTCGGGGGCGGGCGCGGCCGAACCGGCGCAGGCGGTGACCGCCGCGGCGAGGGTGATGAGGGACTTCTTCACCCCGAGACGTTGGATGAAAGCGGGCCGGCCGTCCACGTCCCCTGGGGTGGCTCCGTGGCGAGCGGATCCGGACGGACGCCTCCGCGCGGCCTGGTCGCGCCGGAGCCGCCGGGCCGCCGCCACGGCCCCTGATCAGGCGGCGGCCAGCTCCGCCGTGCAGTGGGCGCAGCGCGTCGCCATGAACGGGATGTCCATGAGGCAGTGCGGGCACTTCCGAGTGGTCGGATCCTCGGGAGCCGCGCCTTCGTCCGCTCGCCGCATGCGGTTGATCACCTTGATCAGGAGGAACACGGCGAACGCCACCACGCAGAACGTGAGGACGGCGTTCACGAACAGCCCGTACGAGATCGTGACCGCGCCCGCCTCCTGGGCCGCGGCCAGCGTGCGGTAGGGACCCTCCGGCGCCCCTTGCTTCAGAATCAGGAAGAGGTTGTCGAACTCGACCCCTCCCAGCAGCAGGCCGATCGGCGGCATGATGATGTCGTCGACCAGGGACTTGGCGATCGGCGCGAACGCCGCGCCGATGACGATGCCCACCGCCAGGTCGACCACGTTGCCCCGCATGATGAATTCCTTGAACTCCTTCCACATCGCCGGCGCCTCCGCTGCAGGTGGGAGAGGGGTGAAACCGGATCCACGATAGGGCCCCGCGAGCGGGACACAAGCCCCGCGGGTGCCCGGCCGCCGGCGGAGCGCGCCGGCCGCGCCGAATTGCGCCGGGTAGGAGGGGTCCGTAGACTTCGCCGCGCCACCGCCGGAATCCGTCTTCCACGGGAGCGCCGTGACCCGCTTCGCCGTCTTCGCCTCCGGTCGAGGCTCCAACCTGGAGGCCCTCTTCGACGAGCTCGCCGACCACCCCCGCGGGCGGATCGCGCTCGTGGCGTCCGACCGCCCCGACGCCCCGGCGCTCGCGCGGGCACAGCGCCGCGGAGTCCCCGTGGCGGTCCTCGACCCGACCGACGCCGCGGCCACGATCGAGCTCCTCGAGTCCCACGGGATCGACTGGATCGTTCTGGCGGGCTACCTGAAGCGGGTACCGGCGGCGGTCGTGGAGCGCTGGCGGAACCGCATCCTGAACGTCCATCCCGCGCTGCTGCCGCGCTTCGGCGGCCCCGGCATGTACGGCGCCCGCGTCCACGAGGCGGTACTCGAGGCTGGGGAGACCGCCTCCGGTGCCTCGGTCCATCTGGTCGACGAGGAGTACGATCGCGGCCCGGTGGTAGCCCAGTGGACGGTCCCGGTCGAGTCCGGCGACACGCCCGAGACGCTGGCCGCCCGGGTGCTCGAAGTGGAGCACCGGCTCCTGCCGGCGGTCGTGCGCGCGGCCGCCGAGGGCCGGGTCCGGGTCGATGGGGATCGGGCGTGGGTGGAGGGGGAGCTCGAGTGACGGACCCGGTGCGGATCCGCCGTGCGCTCCTCTCGGTGTGGGACAAGGCAGGACTGGCCGAGTTGGGCGGCGCGCTCGTCCGCCACGGGGTGGAGCTGGTGGCGAGCGGGGGCACCGCCGAGGCGCTGGAGGCGGCCGGCCTCTCCGTCCGCCGCGTGGAGGACGTGACCGGCGCGCCGGAGATCCTGGGAGGGCGGGTGAAGACGCTCCATCCCGCCGTCCACGGCGGGATCCTCGCCCGCCGGGACCGGCCCGGGGACCTGCGCGAGCTGGAGGAGCGGGGGATCGAGCCGATCGACCTGGTGGTGGCCCACCTCTACCCGTTCGAGGACGCGGACGCGCTGGACGCCGGCGACGAGACGGCGAGGACGGAGCTGATCGACATCGGCGGGGTCGCCCTGATCCGGGCGGCGGCCAAGAACCACCGCCACGTGGCGGTGGTGACCGACCCCGCGGACTACGAGCCGCTGGTGGCCGAGCTCGAGGCCGCGAACGGCGCCGTCTCCGCGGCCACGCGCCGGCGCCTGGCGGCGCGGGCCCTGCGGCGGACCGCCGCCTACGACGCGGCGATCGCCGCATGGCTCGGGGTGGACGAGCCCGGCTGGCCCGAGCGGTGGACCTTCGCGGGAGAGCTCCTGGCCGAGCTCCGCTACGGCGAGAACCCCCACCAGGCGGCCGCCCTCTACGCCGACCGCGACCCCGGGCCGGACGATCTGACCGCGATCGCCGTGCTCCAGGGCAAGGAGCTCTCGTACAACAACTACGCGGACGTGGAGGCGGCCCGGCGCGTGGTCCGCGACCTCCACGCACTCGACCCCGAGCGGGTCCACTGCGCGATCGTGAAGCACACGATCCCCTGCGGGGCCGCGTCGGCGCCCACGCCGGGCGCGGCGTGGGATCGCGCGCACCGGGCCGACCCCGTGTCCGCGTTCGGGGGCGTGGTGGCGCTCTCCGCGCCGGTGGACGGCCCGCTCGCCGAGCGGATGACGGAAGGGTTCCTGGAAGTCGTGTGGGCCCCGGGGTTCGACGACGGGGCCCGGGAGGCGCTGGCGAAGAAGAAGGGTCTGCGGGTCCTGGAAGGACCCGTGCCCGGGCTCGATCCCGCGGCCTTCGAGCTGCGGCGCGTGGCCGGCGGCGTGCTCGTCCAGTCCCCCAACCTGGAGTGGCTGCCCGCGGACCCGCGCCGGTCCCTGGAGGTGCCGACCGCCGCCCGCCCCACCGAGGCGCAGTGGGACGACCTGCTGTTCGCGTGGACGGTCTGCCGGTCGGTGGCGTCGAACGCGATCGTCCTGGCGCTGGACTCGGGGACGATCGGCGTCGGCGGGGGACAGACGAACCGGGTGGGAGCCGTGCGGCTGGCGGTGGGCGGTGCGCGCGAACTCGGCCACGAGACGGCCGGCTCGGTGCTCGCCTCAGACGGGTTCTTCCCGTTCGCGGACGGAATCGAGGCCGCGGCCGAAGCGGGAGTGACGGCGGTGATCCAGCCGGGCGGCTCCCGGCGCGACGACGAGGTCGTGGCCGCCGCCGACCGGGCCGGGATCACCATGGTCATGACCGGCCGGCGGCAGTTCCGCCACTGACCCGTCCGCGCCGGGCCTCCCGGCCGGGCAGCGGGGACGAGGCTAGCCGACAGCCCCGCCCACAGCGACCATTTCGCCGCCGACCCGGACATTGCGGACCCACGCCGCATCCCGCCCGTTCCGGCTGGCCGTGTCCGGGTGGCCGGGATACCTTTCGTGTCCGCCCCACGATTCCGACCCGAGAGGACCCAGGGATGACCCGGAAGAAGCCCGCGAACGCCGCCACCACGATACGGGTGAAGAGCGCCCCGGTTCCCGCCGTCTCCTTCACGCGCGTCAACGCCGCATGGCTCGGGGCGGGCGCGATCGTGATCGTGGTCGGCTACATCCTCCTGGCGCGCGGCGGTACCACGCTGGCGGCGCTGCTGCTCGTCCTCGGGTACTGCGTGCTCCTGCCCGTCGGGATCGTGAAGAAATAGCCGTTCGGCCGGGGAAAGGGTCGGCACCGGGGGGGACTGGAGCTGGCCAATCGGGCCCGCATCACGTTAAAATCACTCCATTACGGGTCGCATTGACCAAATCGCCGGTCGACCCGGCGAAGAAGATACGGTTTTCGATCGGGTCGGCCCCGTCCGTGTCGTGGAGCCCGCGATCGGAGTTCGCGAGCCCCGCGCAGGAGACACGCCCGAATGAGCCCGTTCGCCCCCAGCTCCGCGCCGCAGACCATCCTGGTCATCGATGACGAGCGCCCCATCCTGGGGCTGATCCAGTCGTTCCTCGAGTCGCGCGGGCTCCAGTGCCTGACCACCACGAATCCGCTGGAGGCCCTCGAGATCATCGAGCGCCAACCCATCGACCTGGTGATCTCCGACATCCACATGGAGGGGATGACCGGGGTCGACGTCCTGGAACGCGCCAAGGCCATCGACCCCGAGACGCTGGTCATCCTGATGACCGGCCAGCCGACCGTGGAGACCGCGGTCCGCTCGCTCCAGGCCGACGCCTACGACTACCTCACCAAGCCGTTCGAGATGGAACGGTTCGGCGACGTCGTGAACCGGGCCCTGGAAAAGCAGCGCCTCTCGCGAGAGAACGCGGCGCTCAAGGACACGCTGATGCTCTTCCAGATCAGCCAGGCGGTCTCCGCCTCGGTGGACGAGCGGGAGGTCACGCAGCTGGTGCTCGACTCGGTGCGGAACGAGGTCGGGGCGGACCGGGTGGCGCTGTTCGTGTCGGTGCCAGAAGGGCTGAAGCGCTGGGGAGAGGGCGTGCCGTCGCCCTTCGCCGGGGTCGAGGAGGGGATCGCCGCGGCCGCGGCGACGCGGGAGGAGCCGATGATCCTGCCGGACGGCGGCCTCGACGACGGGCTCCTCGAGGGCCTGGCCGTGAGCGCGGCGGCGATCCAGCTGCGGGGCCGCGAGGGATTGATCGGCGTGCTGGTGGCGCTCCGGCGAGACGGGCCGCGGCCGTTTACGCCCGCTCACGTCCAGACGATGGTGATCCTCGCGGGGAACGCCGCGACGGTGATGGAGAGCGCGCGGCAGTCGCGGCTCCTGGTCGAGAGCCGGAGCGGGCTGGCGGAGGCGAACACGGCCACGATCGGCGCGCTCGTCTCCGCGCTGGACGCCCGAGAGCACGAGACCCAGGTCCATTCCATCCGCGTCACCGAGTACACCCTGAGGCTCTCCCGCGAGATGGATCAGTCCGCGGAGGAGCTGATGGACCTCAGGTTCGGCGCCATGCTCCACGACATCGGCAAGATCGGCATCCCCGACTCGATCCTGCTGAAGCCGGGGCCGCTGACCGAGGAGGAGTGGGTCGAGATGCGCCGCCATCCTTCGATCGGCCACGAGATCCTGAGGGACATCGGGTTCCTCGGGGGCGCCGCGGAGATCGTGCTGTCGCATCACGAGCGGTACGACGGGAAGGGGTATCCGCGCGGGCTGGCGGGCGAGGAGATCCCGCTCGGGGCGCGCATCTTCGCGGTGGCGGACACCTTCGACTCGATGACGACCGACCGGCCCTACCGCAAGGCCATGCCCTACGAGGCCGTGGTCGAGGAGGTCCGGCGATGCAGTGGCGGCCAGTTCGACCCGAACGCGGTGGAGGCCTTCCTGCGCATCCCCCGCCTGGAATGGGAGCGGATCTCGCGCGAGGCGATGGAAGCCCGCTTCAGCTGGGAGACCGCGGGGCCGGGGGGCGGATTCGCCCCCCCTCGTTCGCCGGAGTAGAATCAGGCGGCTCGCCCCTTCGTGGGCGCGTAGCTCAGCGGTTCAGAGCACCTGCCTTACAAGCAGGGGGTCGCTGGTTCGAATCCAGCCGCGCCCACCATCGTAAGACGCTGTCACACATATAGTTACAATATATTCACCGGCCCTCAATTCGGAGGGCCGATTTCGAACAGTGACAGCGTCAGTGTCAAAAGGGTCGCAAAGGTACTATCCTCCGACCATCGACGATGAACGCCGAGAGGCAGCAGAAAGGAAGATGGCGAAGAAAACCCGAGGCCGGAGCAGGGGTGGTCGCGTCTACTGGCGTGAGCAGGGAGGCGAGAAACGAGCGTACGGCGATTTCCGCGACTTCGCCGACGTAGGTGGGGGGCGGGAGGCGCTGAACGTCAAGGGAGCGAAGCGAGGCGCGCCGCTTGATCGAAGCGGCGGAGCCCGTCACCAACAGCCAACTCGAAGGTCTGTGGAAGGAGACAGCCGTATGATTGGCCGCACACTGGTCATCCTGACGCTTCTGCTCTTCGCGCTGGTCGTGGGCTGCGACGGCGGCGACACCGGCAGGGCCACGAGTCGCGATCCGGTCCCGCCGGGGAATTCAGTCTCCGGCCGCGAGATCTTCCGCTTCGACACGTTCGGCAACGAGCGGTACTGGACCGACACCCTGCGCATGCACGAGGTCATCGAGACCGCCGTCGATCCGCTGACGGCGCTGGCCATCGGGCTCAAGGTGGATGCCGACGCGCTGCCGCCCGGCATCCTGGCGCAGGTCGACCTTTCCGACCCGGCCACCACGGTCGCGCTCCTCGAGCTGGACGCGGTGGTGGGGCTCCGGGCGCAGGTCGTGGACGGACGCATCCAGCGCGTCGGAGTCACCTGCGCGCTCTGCCATTCCGACGTCGACGACTCGGTGCAGGAGGGCATCGGCCGCCGGCTCGACGGGTACCCGAACCGCGACCTGAATCCCGGGCTGATCCTCTCGCTCTCGCCGGCGCTACAGGATCCCGCCTTCCAGGCGGTGCTGACGTCCTGGGGACCCGGCCGCTATGACGCGTACTGGAACCACGACGGCATCAACGATCCGACCCTGATCCCGCCGGCGTACGGGCTGGACGACGTGGCGGTGGAGACGTACACCGGCGAGGGGCCCGTCAGCTACTGGAACGCGTACGTCGCCGTCACGCAGATGCATTCCCAGGGGTCGTTCTTCGATCCGGAGCTGGGCATCGACATCCGGGCCGCACCGGATCTGGTGACCCCCAAGCTCCCCGACCTGCAGGCCTACCAGCTGACGCTGCCGGCGCCCGCTCCTCCGCTGGGGAGCTTCGACGTCGCGGCCGCGGGACGCGGCGCGCAGGTGTTCGAGGGTCGCGGGACCTGCGCCGACTGCCACGTGCCGCCGACGTTCACGGATGCCGGAGAGCGTGTGCACGCGCCGTCGGAGACCGGCATGGATCCGGTCCTCGCCGGCCGGGGAACGACGGGGGGCTACCGCACCACGCCGCTGCGTGGCGCGTGGCAGCACCCGCCGTATTTCCATGACGGCAGCGCGGCAACGCTCGCCGACGTGGTCGAGCACTACGATGGCTTCCTGGGCCTGGGGCTGAGCGCGCAGGAGAAGGCGGATCTGGTCGAGTTCCTGAAGTCGCTCTAGCGGCCGACCGCTTTGGGGGAGCGGGCCACAAATCGTAGCAGGGGCCTTCCCTTTCGACGCGGAGACACGGGACGGGGACGCATAAAGTTGTACGAACGGCTATATTTGTTCGTCATGCCGAGGTCCTGCCGCTCTCTCCTTCTCATCCTGCTCACCGCGGCGGCCGCCCCCGCGGCGGCCCGGGCCCAGTCTCTCTGGCTGGATCCCGCGGGCGCCGGCGGCTTCCAGCTGGAGTTCCTGCACCCGTCCGTGGACGGCTACTCGGCCGCGTCGGGCGCGGTGTTCTTCGGGCTCCGGGCGCCGCTCGGACGCCGTGTGGCGCTGGTGGGCGAGTTGCCGGTGGCCCACGGGGACATCCGCGTCGGGGTGGGAGGGGTCGAGCTCCGCGGCGAGGCGGTAACCCCTGGGAACCCGTGGATCGGCGTCGAGATCGGCTCGCCGGGCTCCGACCTCCAGGTGGCCCTGGGCGGACGGATCGCGTTGATCGACTCGGTGGACGCCGCCACGTCGATCGGCTTCCTGGCGGACCCCATCGACCGCCCCGAGGCGTTCCTTGCGCAGACCGGGTCGCTAACGGCGCGGGTGATCTGGCGCGGGTTCGACGACGCCGGCCGCGGCGTCCTGCTCCACGGGGGAGTGAGCGGCTGGATCCCCACCGATGACGGGGAAACGGTGCTCCAGGGCTCGTACGGCGCGCGCCTGGCGCTCGCCGGGCCGGTGGTGTCGGCGGTGGCGGGCATCACCGGCCGCGCGAACCTCTCGGCGGACGACCGCAGCCTGGCCGAGCGAACGCTCCACCAGCTGGGACTGGCCGTGGCGCTGGAGCTCGGACCGCTTCGGCCGGGCGCCGAGATCCGCTTTCATCTGGACGAGAATTTCCGCGATGGAACCGACTGGGTCCTGGGGCTCTTCGTGGCGCTGAGGACGTCCTAGGACGCCTGGGGCGGGGCCTGGAGTCGGTGGACGGCGTTTGAGCGGCCGGCGGCCGGCGGCCGGCGGCCGGTGGTCGTCCTTCGCGGTAGCCGCTCCGCGCGCCGCGACTTCGACCGAAGGGAGACCCGTTCCATGCGCATCGCCGCCGCCGTCCTCTTCCTGGGCGCTCTCGCCCTGCCCGCCCCGACCGCCGCGCAGACCGAGGAGGACGCCGTCCGGGCGGTCGTCGACGGGCTCTTCGATGCCATGCGCGCCGGCGACAGCCTCGCGGTTCGGGCCCTGTTTCACCCGCAGGCCCGGCTGATCACCGCCGGCATGCGGGAGGGTGTGCCCACGCTCCGGGCCGAGGACTCGGTCGACGGATTCGTGGAGGCGGTCGGAACGCCGCACGACGAGGTCTGGGACGAGCGGATCGACGACGTGAAGATCCGCGTGGACGGCCCGCTGGCTTCGGCCTGGCTGGATTACGGCTTTTTCCTGGGAGAGACCTTCAGCCACTGCGGCGTGGACGCCTTCCTCCTCTTCCGCGCCCCCGAGGGGTGGCAGATCGTGTCGATCGCCGACACGCGGCGGCGCGAGGGCTGCGAGAAGTGGATCGACTAGCGGCGCCGCCCGCTCCGCGCGGCTAGGTTCCCTCTCCGATCCCGTTCGGAAGGAGGGTCCCGTGCGCTACCGACACCTCGGAGAATCCGGCCTCAAGGTCTCCACCGTGGCCCTGGGGTCGTGGCTGACCTACGGCAGCTCCGTCGAGGAGTCCGACGCCCGGCGCTGCGTGGCGCGGGCCTACGACCTCGGCGTCGTCCTGTTCGACACCGCCAACGTCTACGCCCGCGGACAGGCCGAGGTAGTGGTCGGCCGCGCGCTCGCCGAGTACTCCCGCGACTCCTTCGTCCTGGCCACCAAGGTCTACTTCCCCATGGGGGAGGGGCCCAACGACCGCGGCCTCTCGCGCAAGCACGTGTTCGAGCAGTGCCACGCTTCCCTGCGTCGGCTGGGCGTCGAGTACGTGGATCTCTACCAATGCCACCGGTACGACGAGGGGACCCCCCTCGAGGAGACCTGCGAGGTCATGGACGACCTGATCCGGCAGGGGAAGATCCTGTACTGGGGCGTGTCGGAGTGGTCCGCGGCGCGGATCGAGGAGGTGGTCGAGCTGTGCGTGGAGACCGGCTGGACGCCGCCGGTGTCCAACCAGCCGGAATACAGTGTGCTCCAGCGACGGATCGAGGAGAGCGTGCTCCGGGTGACGGAACAGCTGGGGCTGGGGAACATCGTCTGGTCCCCGCTCGCCCAGGGGATCCTGACCGGCAAGTACCGGAGCGTCGACGATCTGCCGGAGGGGAGCCGGGCGGCCACTCCGGAGGGCCAGTTCATGGGCCGGTTCATGGACGAGGAGGTGCTCGCCGCAGTCCGGGGGTTCGTGGCCGTGGCCGAGGAGGCGGGCGTGACGCCGGCCCAGCTGGCGCTGGCCTGGTGCCTGCGCCAGCCGGCCGTATCGAGCGTGATCGTGGGCGCGACCCGCGAATCGCACGTCGAGGAGAACGCGGCCGCCGCGGATCTGGACCTGGACGAGGCCGTGTGGGAGGAGGTCGACCGCGCCGTCGGCTCCGTCCAGGTCGAGGGAGTGTGAGGACCGCCCTAGCGGCGATACACCTTGTAGGCGAAGCCGCAGGGCTCGACCGAGCAGTCGTACATCGTCACCAGGAGCATCGCGACCCCGCTGGGCGGTCCGTTGAACTCGAGGACCGGCACGTCGTCGGTGAGCTCGTCCTCGACGAGGACGTTCCCGCTGTCGTCGAGCACCGCGAGGTCGAGGTCGGAGCAGTCCGCGTCGCAGACGCCCACGACCACGTAGGCCTGTCCGGCCTGGAGGGTGAGCTCGAGCCCGACCGAGGCGCCCTCTTCGAGGAAGCCGGCGATGAAGTCGGACGGGAACGCGCCCGGATCGGGCCGGTAGCCGCGGTCGCGAAGGGAGCCGTCCACGGCGTCGATCTGGGCCTGCAGGATCTGGCGGTAGCTCTGCGCCTGCACGGGAGCGGCGGCGAACGCGCAGAGAGACACGGCGAGCGGCAGCGAGAGGAGCATGCGCATGGTCGGGACTCCGGGAGCGGGGTGATGTCGATGAAGACGGCGCACTCGGCGCAGACGTCCCACAAGCTACGACGATGGCCCTCGAGGTGGAAGCCGGCCGTGCTGGCGACGGCGCTGCTGGCCTGCCTGGCGGTGCCGGCGACGGGTCAGGATCTGTCGCCTGTGGAGCGGGGGATCGCCGCGCGCGTGGCGGAGGCGGAGGCGGAGATGATCGAGCTCCTCCGGGAGGTCGTCGACGTCAACAGCGGCACGATGAACTCCGCGGGCGTGCGCGAGGTCGGACGGATCTTCGCCGAGCGGTTGGGGAGAATCGGCTTCGAGACCCGCTGGATCGACCTGCCGGACTCGGTCGACCGGGCCGGGCACCTCCTCGCCGTCCGTCCGGGGGAACCCGGCGGCGCGCGGCTGCTGCTGATCGGCCACCTGGACACCGTCTTCGAGCCGGGGGACCCGTTCCAGCGGTTCGAGCGCCAGGACACCCTGGCGGCCGGGCCCGGCGTCGTCGACATGAAGGGAGGCGACGTGGTGATCGTCCACGCGCTCGAGGCGCTCCACGCCGAAGATGCGTTCGCGGGCGCGACCGTGACGGTGGCTCTGATCGGCGACGAGGAGTCGGCCGGGCTGCCGCTCGAGGCGAGCCGCGGCGACCTGATCGCGGCCGGCCAGGCGGCCGACGCCGCGCTCGGCTTCGAGGGTGGAGACCCCGGCCGCGCGGTGATCGCCCGCCGGGGTTCGAGCGGATGGTCGCTCCGGACGACCGGGCGGCAGGGCCACTCCTCGGGGATCTTCTCGGAGTCCGCCGGGAGCGGCGCGGTCTTCGAGGCCGCGCGGATCCTCCATCGCTTCCACGAGGAATTGAGGGGGCCCCGCTATCTCACCTTCAACGCCGGCGTAGTCCTGGGCGGCACGGACGTCGAGTACGACGCGGGGGCCAACCAGGGGACCGCGTTCGGAAAGACGAACGTGATTCCGCGGACCGTCGTGGTGGCCGGCGGGCTCCGCTTCATCACCCACGAGCAGCTCGAGGACGCGCGCGCGAAGATGCGGGAGATCGTGGCCAGGAGCCTTCCCGTCACCTCGGCCGAGATCGAGTTCACGGACAAGTACCCGGCCATGCCTCCGACGGAGGGGAACCGCCGCCTCCTCGAGGTCCTGGACGGGGTGAGCCGGGCGCTCGGCCATGGCGGGGTCGAGCCCTACGACCCCGGAGACCGGGGGGCGGCGGACGTCTCGTTCGTGGCGCCGTACGTGGCGGCGATCGACGGTCTCGGCGTGTACGGCTCGGGCTCCCACACCCCCGGGGAGACCGTGGATCTGCGCTCGCTGGTGCCGGCCACCCAGCGGGCGGCGATCCTGATCCACCGGCTGGCGCGGGAGCGGTCCCGGTAGTCCCCCGTCTTTTTTTCGATTCCTGCAACCAAACCGTCCGATCCCTCGTCTATATGGATGAGTTCGAAAACCATGTGAAACGGGAGGATCGAGATGAAGCTCGCGCTGATCAAGTTCGTGGCGATGGTGATTCTGGGAACGGCGGGCTCGGCCTATGCGGGGGCGCTCATGGCGGACCGGGCCGAGGAGGTCGCGGAGCCGGTGCGGGTCCGGGTCTTGACGATCGAGACCGCGTCCGCCTGCGACGGGGAGGCCCTGCTCTCGATGTAGGGCCTCCGGCGGTCGCGCCGGGCCGGGCAAGACGGTAAGATTCGCGGTGCATGGCCGCGTCCCAGACCCTCCGCTCGATCGCCTCCGCGGTCGTCCTCGCGACCGCTCTCGGGCCCCGGAGCGCAGGTGCCCAGGGGCCGACCGGGATCCCGGTCGACCTGACCCACCCCTTCGACGAGACCACGATCTACTGGCCGACGGCCGAGCCGTTCCGGCTCACCGTGGAGGCCGAGGGCGTCAACGACGCGGGCTTCTGGTACGCGGCCAGCTCCTTCTGCGCCTCCGAGCACGGCGGCACCCACCTGGACGCCCCCGTCCACTTCGCCGAGGGGCGCCGGAGCGCCGCCGAGATCCCGCTCGAGGATCTGATGGGGCCGGCCGTGGTGATCGGGGTCGAAGCACCCGCCGCGGCGGATCCCGACCACCTCGTCTCGGTGGCGGATCTGGCGGCGTGGGAGGCCCGGCACGGCCCGATCCCGACCGGCTCGATCGTCCTGCTGAAGACCGGCTGGGGAGCGCGCTGGCCCGATGCGGGGCGCTACCTCGGAACCGCCGGACGGGGCCCGGAGGCCGTGGCGGAGCTGTCGTTTCCGGGACTCGATCCCGAGGCCGCCCGGTGGCTCCTCGCCGAGCGCGACCCGAAGGCCGTGGGGATCGACACCGCCTCGATCGACCGCGGCCGCTCCACCGACTTCCTGGCCCACCGGGTCCTGGCGGACGCGGACGTCCCCATCTTCGAGAACGTGGCGAACCTGGACCGCCTGCCCCCGACCGGCGCGTGGGTGATCGCCCTCCCGATGAAGATCGGTCGCGGGACCGGGGGACCGCTCCGGATCGTCGCCCTCCTCCCCGAATGACAGCGGGAGACATGAGCGAGCGGCGGTTCGGTGACGTTGTCGTGCGGATCGACCGGACCCTCTGCGTCGGCTTCGGGGACTGCGTGACCGAGGCCCCGGACACGTTCGCGCTGGACGACGAGGGGCTGGCGGTGTTCATCGGAGACGGGGAGGACCGGGAGCGGCTCCGCGCGGCGTGCGAGGCCTGTCCCGTCGACGCCCTGACCCTCCACGAAGCAGACGAGAGCCTGGCGACGCCATGAGGACGCGGTCATCGAAGGTGATCGGCGTGGTCCTCCTGCTCGGCGGGATCGTGCTGGCGCTCTGGTCTGTGCTGGGATACGAGGAGCGGGCGCACGAGGTCGACGTCGGCCCGCTCGAGATCGAGGTCGTGGAGCGGGAGCGCCCGCCGGTCCCGGTCTGGCTCGGCCTGGCGGTCGCAGCCGGCGGCGCGTTCCTCGTCTTTCAGCCGGGGAGGCGGCCGTGACGCGGCGAATCCGGACCTACCGCGAGGTGACCGATCCGGCTGGCGAGGACGTGGTGGCCCAGGTCGTGGCGCAGCGCGGGCGGGTGGATGCCCGGCTGGCCCGGATCGGACGGGTGGTGCTCGTGGCGAGCGGGAAGGGAGGTGTGGGGAAGAGCGCCGTCACCGCCAACCTGGCGGCGGCTCTGGCGGCCCGGGGGCTGGCCGTGGGGGCCCTGGACGCCGACCTCCACGGCCCCTCGCTCGCCCGGATGCTCGGGGCGCGCGGTCCGCTCCTGATGGGGTCGAACGGCGTCCGTCCGGCGGCGGGCGCGGGCGGGGTGCGCGTCATGTCGATGGACCTCCTGCTCGAGGCCGACGACGCCCCGGTCCGCTGGCGCGGCGAGACCGCCGACCGGGGAGTGCTGGAGCGGAGCGCTCTGCGGGAGCTCCTCGCCGACACCGCCTGGGGCGAGCTGGACGCGCTCCTGGTCGACCTGCCGCCCGGCACCGACCGGATCGAGCGGGCGCTGGAGCTCGTGCCCGAGCCGTCGGTGGTGCTGGTCGTGACCACCCCCTCGGTGGCCGCCGGAGGCGTCGTGGCGCGTTCGCTCCGGGCGCTCGCCACGGCCGGCGCGCCGGTCGGGCTGGTCGCCAACATGAGCCACTTCGCGTGCCCCTCCTGCGGCGAGGTCGAGCCCCTCTGGTCCGGCGACGCCGTGGAGGACCTCGCCCGCCGGACCGGGACGGCCGTCTGGGCCGGGATCCCGTTCGAGCCGGCCCTGGCCGCGGAGACCGACGCCGGGCGGCCCCCGGGCGGGTCTTCGGCCGGCCCGCCCTCGCCGGCCGGGCGGGCCATCGACGCGCTGGCCGAGCGCGTGGCGGGGCTCCCACGCCGGCCTGGATCGGGGGAGGCGGCCGACCCGTGAAGTTCCTCTGCGTGGAGTGCGACCAGGTGATGGAGTTCTCCGAGCGCACCGTGCCCGGCGACGGGACGATGGCGGCGGTGTTCCGCTGCCCGGCGTGCGCCCGCGAGATGGCGCTCCTCACCAATCCCATGGAGACCCGGATGGTGAGCGACCTCGGGATCCGGGTCGGCGGCCGGACCGTGCCGGCGGAGCCGATGGAGCTGGTCCGCTCGACGCTCGAGACCGGCGGGGACGCGTTCGCGGAGGACCCGCCCGCCACGCCCGGCACGGTCCGCTGGAGCGACCCGGCTCGCGAGCGGCTCCAGTCGGTGCCGTCCTTCGTCCGCGGCATGGTCAAGCGGATCTACGGCGAGTGGGCGGTCGAGCGCGGGATCGCCGAGATCACGCCCGAGCTGATGGACCGGGCACGCGCCGAGCTTGGACTCGAGGGGATGTGACGGCCGTCTCCCCCGAGCGGGCGCGGAAGTTCCGCCAGGCGGCGATCGCCTACCTGCACTACGCCGCGCTCTACTGGTTCGGGGCGTACGCGCTCTTCGGCGCGGGGCTCCTGCCCGAAGGCCGCGGACCGGCGTGGATGTGGCTGGCCATCGGCGGGGCGATCGGCCTCGGGGTCACCGCCGCGCTATGGTTCTGGCGGAGCCCGTGGTTCGCGCGGATCCTGTGGGCGGTGGTGGCCCTGCGGCTCCCGGCGCTCGTCGAGGGCGCGTTCCTCGGTGGGGGCGCCGAGGGCGTTCCCCCCGCTCTCTACCTCGCTGCGGGGGTGGTCGTGCTGGCCGTTCTGTGGATGCTGGCGCGGGCGGCGTGGGACGTGTGAGCCGGCCCTCCGGACGTCCCGGGCGAGGCGTTTGACACCCGTTGGAGGCGTCATTATATAGCGGCGCGTCGCGGCCCGGAGGGAGGCCGCCGACTCCGGATTTCTCCACCCACGGCCGATCGACAGGCGGCATGTATCGAGAGATCCTCGTACCTGTAGACAACTCCAGGCAGTCCGATTGGGCGGTCGACCGCGCCATCGAGATCTGCTCGAAATCCGGCGGCCGGATCACCGGAAATCACGTCTATGCGGCCCGCCTGCACGACGTCCGCTTCCGGCAGCTCGAAACCGGCCTTCCCGCACAGTTCCAGACCGCCGAAGAGATCAAGCGCCAGCGGCGCATCCACGACAAGCTGATCGAGAAGGGGCTCCAGCTCATCTCGGACTCGTTCCTCGACCAGGTCGAGAAGCGCTGCGCCGAGGCCGACGTGCCGCTCACCCGGCAGCTGCTGGAGGGGATCCACTTCGAGGAACTGGTGCGGGAGGCGAACCGCGGCGGGGGCCAGCTGCCCTCCCTGATCGGGTTCGACCCCAACATCGCGGACAAGTACGACGGGGGCGAGCGCGTGCGCTCCGACGTGCGGCTGGGCGAGGACGGGCGGATCGTGGCGGAGGACGAGGAACCGGACGAGAAGATCGCCGGCTCCTCGGGTCGCGCCTACGACCTCCTCGCGATCGGCGCCCACGGCCTCGGCCGCCAGCCGGCGAGCCAGCTGGGCGGCGTCGTGGCGCGGGTCCTACGGGGGGTCGAGAAGGACGCGCTGGTCGTGCGGAACGAGCGAGCGCTCGAGGGCGGCCGGTACATGGTCTGCGTGGACGGATCCGCCTACTCGTACAAGGCGATGCGGGTGGCTCTGGAGCTGGCGCGGGAGTACGGCGCGAAGCTCTTCCTCTGCAGCGCGTTCGACGTGGAGTACCACCACGTCGTCTTCCACAACATCAAGGACGTCCTCTCGGTCCAGGCCTCGAAGGTGTTCAAGTTCGAGGAGCAGGAGGAGCTCCACAACAACATCATCGACAAGGGACTGCTCCGGCTCTGCCAGGCGAACATCAAGCGGGCCGAGGTCATGGCGGCCGATTATCCAGACGTGGAGATCGAGACCCAGATCCTGATCGGCAAGCCGTTCCAGGTGGTGCTCCAGTGGGTCGACGAGGTGGAGCCCTCGCTCCTCGTCCTGGCGCGTCACGGCAGCCACCGGATCGAGGGCCCCGAGATGGGCTCGCAGGCCGAGAACCTGGTGCGGCTGGCCACGACGAACGTGCTGCTGATCGGGACCACCGAGGTCCACCCGGAGGAGATCCCGTGGATCGAGGAGGACGGCGAGACCGGCCTCGAGTGGTCGCCCGACGCCGAGGTCCGGATCCTCCGGGTCCCGCCGTTCGCGCTGGGGATCGCGCGGAAGGCGGTGGAGGAGTACGTGATCGAGACGTACGGGAACGGTCACGCGGCGAGCGGAAACGGAGGGAGCGGGAACGGGGATGGCGCCGCCTCGGAGCCGTCGAACGGCCACGGGCCCGCCGCGCTCCCGGTGGTGACCGGCGAGCGGCTGGACGAGGCGATCCGGAAACTCCTTCCGACTCACATGCAGCTCATCATGGGGATCGGCACGGCGGAGGAGCTGGCGCTGGCCGAGGTCAAGGCGGAGGAGGCAATGAAGCGGACCGTGGTCGAGGGCTCCGACGCCGACCCTTCGCCCGCCGTGCGGACGGTGGAAGCGAAGTGCCCTTACACCGGCCACGTCCAGAC
>DATLFF010000143.1:0-2810 GCA_035524915.1 Gemmatimonadota bacterium
TTGCGCCAAGAGCGGACGGATGGCATCGAGGAGGACGGCGCGTCGTGTCGTGTTCGTACGAAGCTGCCCGGGCGCCCGCAGCGCTCTCCGCTCCTCGTGCGATCGAGCGCCCATGGGTCTGATCTGGCGCTTCGTTCTCCCACATCCGGGTGCCCCATGGCTCGACGCCTTCTGGCCTGCTGCATCGCCCCCCTCGCCCTTTCGCTCCTGCACACCGAGCCGTCCGCTGCCCAGCAGCCCCGGCGGATCGAGCTGCCGCCACCCGACGCCACGGCCGAGGTGGAGTTCACGTCGGTGCAGTCGGTGCGGGAGCTATCGGACGGCAGCCTCCTCGTCGCCGACCGGAGAGAGCGTCGCCTGGTGCACGTGGACTGGCGCGGTGAGGAGGTCGTGGTCGGGCGCGAGGGCCCCGGGCCAGGCGAGTACCGTGGGATCGGCTGGCTGCATCCGCTCGCGGGAGACACGACGCTCTTCACGGACTCCTTCGACGGGCGGTGGCACCTCGTCGTGGGGACGCGCATCGTGGAGACGCTCGGCCAGAGCCGGTCCACGGTGGCCGCCCTGGGCCCGCGCCTCTCCGGCACCGACCGGCGCGGCAATGTGCTCGCTGTTCAGCGGGCCGGACGATCGGGAGCCGCGGGCGCGGGGGACTCCCTGCCGCTGCTCAAGGGGCGGCTGGGATCGCTCGGGGTAGACACGGTCACCCGGCTGCACGCGCCGCGCGCCGGCCTCCACAGGTTGCCTGCCACGGGAGGACGACCTCCGACGGTGATCAGCGGTAACTCCTTCCGTCCGGTCGATCTGGCGCTGCTGTTCCCGGATGGATGGCTCGCCGTGGCGCGCACGCGGCCTTACCGCGTGGAGTGGCAGAGGCCCGATGGCGGCTGGGTCCGCGGCGCCCCCCTGCCATTCAGGCCCCTGCCCGTCGACGATCGTGCGAAGCGGGCCGGCATGGCGCGCTGGGGGCTTCCCAAGGACATCGAGCCCGCCAGCCTGCCGGGCTGGCCGGAGACCCTCCCCCCGTTCGTCGGGGGTGGCGGGAGCGGTGGAGCGATGAACGCTCTGCCCGTGCTCCTGGCGGCGCCGGACGGAAGCCTCCTCATCGCCCGGACGCCGACGCCGGCCAGTGCGGGAAACCAGTACGACGTCGTGGCGCGGGATGGCCGCCTCGTCGGCCGGATCACGCTCCCCGGGAACGAGGCGTTGGCGGGGTCCGGCGCGAACGCGCTCTACGTCGTGGCGGTCGATCCGCTCGGCCTCCAGACCCTGCGGCGGCATCAGTGGCCGGACGAGCCATAGCGTCATCGTGGCCGAGGCTCCCGACGCCCCCCAACGCCGATGGCGTGTGAGTTGTGGACGCCGAAGCCGGCGCGGGGCTGGCCCGCCTCAGGGTGGAGGGGTATCATCCAACGCCATAGCAAGATGCGCCACCGGGATGCGCTAGCGCATCCGGACGCCTCGCGGCGGGCGCGCGAGCCGCACCCCCAGCGGCTCCGGCCCGCGGTTCCCCGACCCCGACCCCCGACCGGCAGGCGAATGCGACGACCCGCTCCGCTCCACCTCGTGCTCTCCATCTGTCTCGGCCTCGCGTCGGCCTGCGACCCCTCCGACGGCACCGGCGACCGTGTCGGCTCCGCGCCACCAGCCCTGAGCTTGGTCGCCGAGGGCGCCCGGATCGACGGGCGGGCCGAGAACCTCGTGCCGGTCACGGCCGCGGCGCTGGGGCCGGGCGGCGTGCTGGCGCTGGAGCAGCGTCAGGAGCGACGCATCCGTCTCTTCGATGCGGAGGGGCGGGCGCTGGGCGTGCTGGGGGGAGCCGGCAGTGGGCCGGGCGAGTTGCAGGTGCTCACGGGTATCGGATGGCGCGGCGACTCCGTGTGGGCATGGGACGTTCGCCAGCGCCGGGTGAACCTCTACGACCCCGCCCGTCCCGATGCTCCAGCCACCGTCACCATCCCGCCACCCCTGACGATCCCGTCGCGATCCGGCGGGGGGAACACCGAGCATCGCGGGCTGGTGACCATCCGGGCGGCGCTCGACGATGGCGGCCTGATCGGCCGGGTGTTCGAGCGCATGGAGACGGGCGGAGTGACGACGCGCTACCTGCGCATCGACCGCTCCGGCCAGGTGGAACGAGTGATCGCGGAGTACGCCGAGCCACCGACGGACGTCATGATCCGGAGCCCCAGCAGCGCCGTGGCGGTCGGTTTGCCGTTCGTGGCCAAGCCCCTGAGCGCGCCGTCGCCCGATGGCGCGCGGCTGGTGGTGGTCACCCCCCACGTGCAGGGGCCCCAAGCGGAGACGTTCCACGTGCTCGCCGTGAGCGCAGAGGGCGACACCCTGTTCTCGCGCTCGTATCCCTTCGAGGGCGTCCCCATCCCGCCGAGCGTGGCCGACTCCATCATCGGCGAGCGGGTCGCCTCGGCGCGCAGGTTGGACCCGGCGCTCGCCGCGGAGTACCAGAAGGTGGTCCAGGTCCCGCCGTTCTTCCCGCCCTTCGTGGACATCCTGGTCGACCGCGACGACGTGCTCTGGCTCCGGACGGTCGACCGAAGCTATCTCGCGTTTGACGCCGACGGGCATCCCCTCGGCCGGCTAGCGCGCCCGCGGGGGACCATCCTGGCCGCGGGAGGCGGGTCGGTCTGGCTCCTGGAGCACGACGACTACGACGTGCCGAGCCTGGTGCGGTACCGGCTCGAATCCCCAGGCTGACCCACCCCGCCCTTCTCCCGCCGCCCCACCAGCTCCACGTACGGCTTCGGCGCCGTCATGGCGTGCTCCGCCCGCAGCTGCCCGCACGCCGCCGCGAT
>DATLFF010000144.1:0-9935 GCA_035524915.1 Gemmatimonadota bacterium
GGCAGCCAGCCGGGCGGCGGGACGCAGGCGGGCTCGGGGCAGGCCGGGGCGAAGAGGAGCCGTGTGCCCGCGCCGGCCAGGGCCGCCAGGGTCGCGGCGGCGGCGCCCGCGTAGGTCCGGAGCGGCAGGAGCGCCAGGTCCGGCGGGCGCGCCGCGAGCTCGGAGAGGCTCCGCGCCCGCTCCATCCGCACGCCCCGGTCGGACGCCTCCAGGGCGGCCTCCCAGAACAGCGGTCCGGGCTCGGGCGGCTCGTCCCCCGGGGCCCAGCGGACGACGCGATAGGGCTCGCCCCCGGCGGTCCGCCCCGTCGCCGGCGCGGCAACGAAGAGGCGGTCATCCCCGGGAAGTCCGTCCTCGCCGGTCAGGGCGAAGGTGGCGGTGTCCGCGACCGCCCAGGCGGGGGCGGAGACCGATCCGTCCAGCGGGAGCGCGGCGGGCTCGGCGAGCTCCTCTCCCCTGACCCGTCCCGCCTCGGCCACGGCCGGCGCTCCGGGGCCCCATGCCCGGCCGGCCAGCGCGACCGTGGCCGGACCCGTCCACTCGGCCGCGGTCAGCCCGCGGTTGGGCGGGGCGGAGCCGGCCGGGAGCCACAACGCCCGATGGCCGGACGGGAGCGTCGCCGCGCCCGCGGCCCCGCGCGCCGGCGCCGGAGGGTGGGCGCCACCCGCGCCGTCCGTAAACAAGTACGACTCCGTACCATCTTCCGCACGGGCCGCCAGGGCGGCCAGCGCCGCCGGCCAGTCGCTGGCCCGCGCCGTCGGCTCGAGCCCCGCCAGCCGGCGGCGGAGCGCCGCGGGCTCGGCCTCCCACCAGCCGACCACCCCGTCGGCCACCGCCGCCAGCGCAATCCGGTCGTCCGCGGTGGCCGCCGCCAGGACCGAGTCGGCCGCGGCCCGCAGCCCTTCCCACACCGGCCTTCCCTTGCGGCGCTGGGCCACGCTGGCCGAGACGTCCACGGCCACGATCGCGCGGGTCGGCCGGTGGAGGCCGGGCCCGCCGCGCCCGGGGCCCACCGGCCGGGCGGCCGCCAGGACCAGGACCAGGATCGTCAGGATCCGCAGGAGGAGCACCCAGCGGGATCGGGTGAGCGTTCGACGGGGGGTCTCGCGAGCCCGCTCCAGCAGGTAGAGGGACGAGAATCGGACCGGCTCGCCGGTCCGGCGGCCGCGCCACTCCAGGATCAGCGGCACCAGCGCCAGGGGCGCCGCCAGGAGCGCCCAGGGGGTCAGGAACCCCATCCCTCACCCCTTTCGGTCCGATGGGCGTACCAGGGTGGGAATCAACGAGTTGCGCTGTTTCCGGCGGCGCGGCCCGGACCGCGCCGGGAGAGCCACCGTCCGAGCGCGACCCCGATCGGCTCGTCGGTCGAGAGCGGGACGAAGTCGAACCCCCGGTCGTGGGCCTGCGCGCGGTAGGCCCCCTCGAGCTCGGCCAGGGCTCGCTCGTATCCCGGCGCCAGCGCCTCCAGCTCCTCCCGCAGGACTCGCCCGGTCTCCACGTCGGCCACCGCCGACGCCCGTCCCAACCGCGCCAGCGACCGCTCGGCCGGGTCCAGCAGATGGAAGACGACCACTTCGTGCTTGCGCGCGCGGAAGTACCGGAGGCCCGGCAGGAACCGCTCGGTCGGCCCCAGGAGGTCGGACACGAGCACCAGGAGACCTCGGCGGGGGAGCCGCTCGGCCAGCCGACGGAAGGGGGATTCGGGCGACGTGATCCCACGGGGGGCGGCCCGCTCCAGCGCCTCGAGCACGCGGGCCCGCTGGGCGCGGCCGCCGCGCGGCGGGACGAAGGCGTCGAGGGCCTCGGAGAAAACCGCCACGCCGACCGCGTCCTGCTGGGCCAGGAGGAGGTGGGCGACCGCGGCCGCGACGGCCCGCGCGTACTCCCACTTGGCGACCTGCCCGGGGGAGCCCCACCCCATCGAAGCGCTGGCGTCCACCACCAGGGTCGCCCGGAGGTTCGTCTCCTCCTCGCTCTCCCGGACGTACCAGCGGTCGGTCCGGCCGTAGACCTTCCAGTCCACCCGGCGGAGGTCGTCGCCGGGGGCGTACGGCCGGTGCTCGGCGAACTCGTGGGCCCCGCCCCGGCTGGGGCTCCGGTGCCGGCCCGCCATGAACCCCTCGACCGCGAGCCGGGCGACCAGGTCGAGCGAGCCGAGCCGCAGGAGCTCCGCGGGGGGCAGGAAGGCGGGGTGCCGGGCCCTCCCGCGGTCCGGGAGCGCGACCGGCGGGGTCATCCGCGCTCGCGGTCGACCGCGTCGACCAGCGCGCGGACGATCTCCTCGACGCCGACCCGCGCGGCCTCGGCCTCGTACGAGGGGACGATCCGGTGCCGCAGGACCGCGGGAGCCAGCGTCCGGACGTCGGCCTCGTCGGGGGCGGCCCGGCCCTGGAGCAGCGCCCGCGCCTTGGCGCCCAGCACCAGGTTCTGCCCGGCGCGGGGCCCCGCGCCCCAGGCCACGTAGCGGCGCACCGCCTCGGGGGCCTGCGGGTGGTCGGGGCGGCTCCGCCGCGCCAGGTCGACCGCGAGCGCCACGACCTCGTCGGCGACCGGCACCCGGCGGACCAGGTCCTGGAACGCCAGCACCTCGGACCGCGAGACCACCGGCCGGATCTCCGCCGGCTCCTCGCCGGTCGTGGCGCGGACGATGGCGATCTCCTCGGAGCGCTCCGGATACTCGACGGCGAGCTCGAACATGAAGCGGTCGAGCTGGGCCTCGGGGAGCGGATAGGTCCCCTCCTGCTCGATCGGGTTCTGGGTGGCGAGGACGAAGAACGGCTCCTCCAGCGGCCGCGTCTCGCCACCGGCCGTCACCTCGCGCTCCTGCATCGCCTGCAGGAGCGCCGCCTGGGTCTTGGGCGGCGTCCGGTTGATCTCGTCGGCCAGGAGCACGTGGGCGAACACGGGCCCGGGCAGGAACCGAAGCCGCCGTCGGCCCGTCTCGGGGTCCTCCTCGATCACCTCGGTGCCGGTGATGTCCGAGGGCATCAGGTCGGGCGTGAACTGGATCCGCTGGAAGGAGCAGTCGAGCGCGTCGGCCATGGTGTGGACGAGGAGCGTCTTGGCGAGCCCGGGGACGCCCACCAGGAGCGCGTGGCCGCGGGAGAGGAGCGTCACCAGCAGGAGCTCCCGCACCGTCTCCTGCCCGATGATCGTCCGGCCGACCGCGGCGTCGATGGCGCGGCGGGCCTCGCGCAGCCGCTCGGCGGTCTCCAGGTCGGCTTCGGCCGAGGGCTCGAGTCGGGGATGGGCCGTCATGCGCTCCTTCCGCTGGCGCCGGGATCGGTGAGGCTCGCCGATGGAGCCCTCTACTCGATAACCGGCGCGGCCTCCGAGGTGTTCAATCCCGCTCTCGCCCAAGGTAGGTCCGGCGGGGGGTTCGAACGAGCGGACCGGACGGCGATGACCCCCGAGCGGCCGATCAGCCGTCCTTCCGGGCGACCCACACCTGGTCGCCCCCGTGGCGGGCGCCCGTCGCGTTCTCCCAGCCGCGGTACAGCGCCTCGACGCGGAACCCCGCCCGGGCCAGCAGGCGCTCGATCTCGTCGCGGAGGAAGCAGCGGAGTCGGAGCGGCTCGAAGGAGCGCTCCACCACTGCGCCGGTGGCGTCCTCCCGCTCGTAGACGAAGGTCGTCTCCACCATCCGGGTCCCGGGGTCGTGGCGGATCGTGAACCGCTCGACCACCCGTCCGCCATCGGCGGTCGCGATCTCGCGGCCCGTCGGGGCGAGCGGAACCGGCCCCCCGACCCCCGCCGACCGCAGGCCGGGGCGCGGGTCGAGCACGTCGAAGACGAGCCGCCCGTCCATGGCCAGTGCGGCGCGGGCGGCCGCCAGGGCCGCCCTCTGGTCGTCGGCGGACTCCATCGCCTGGAAGGCGCGGTACGGGATGAACACCCGGTCGAACGGCCGGCGGAACGCGTACGCCCGCATGTCGGCGCAGACGAGCGCGAGCCGCCGCCGAACGGCGGGCGGAGCCGCACGCCGGTTGGCGCGCGCGACGTCCAGCATCGGGCCGCTCCGGTCGAGACCCGTGACGGTGACTCCCGCCGCGGCGATGGGCAGCGTCACCCGGGCCGTCCCGCACCCCACCTCGAGGACCCGTCCCCCGGCGGCCCGGGCCTCCTCCACGTAGAACGCCACGTCCGCCGTCCGCTCCGCGTGGAGCGCGTCGTAGCGCGCCGCGGCGGCCGGGAAGCGGTCGTAGTAGTGATCCATCTCGCGCAGTGTACGCGGGAGCCGGGGAGAATGCCCCGGAGCCCCGATGCGGCCCTTTCCCGGAGCCGCTATGTTCCCGGCCGGGTGGCTCGCGTTGACGCCTGAACCGGCGCTTGTTACTTTTTTCACAAGCGCCCGGACGCGCACGAGAGGGAGGATTAATTGCGAGCTCGGCAGGACCCCGCCGAGCGGCGCCGAGTGGTGCGGGAGCTGGGCCGGTTCACCGGCTTCGGCCTCGCCTGGGCGCTCTCGGTCCTGGTCTTCCTGCTGGCCGGCTACTGGCTGGACGGCCGGCTCGGAACGCTCCCCTGGTTCACGATCCTCGGGGCGTTCGTCGGAGCGGCCGGCGGCTTCGTGAGCCTCTACCGGGGGATCGTCGCGGCCTCGGCCGCGGCGAAGCGCGAGCGGGACTGATCGACGCCCGCTTCCTCGGGATCCTGACGGCCGTGACCGCCGCCCTCTGCGTTCCCGCCGCGTTCCTGGTGGACCGCTGGGAGGGCGGGCTCGCGGGACTCGCCGCCGGCGCGCTCTTCTCGCTCGCCAGCGGGACGGCCGGCTGGCAGTGGCTCCTGGCGAACGTCCGGCGGAACCCGCGCCGGTTCGTGGCCGCGGTGTTCGGAAGCCTCCTGGCGCGGCTCCTCGCCATCGGGGCCTTCACCGCCGCGCTGGTCGGGATCGGCGGGACGGACCTGGCGGTCGCGCTGATCACGGTGGCGGCCCTGCACGTCGTGTTCGGAGTGGTCGAGATCGTCTACCTGCACGGGACGGGAACGCTCGAATGATCCAGGATCTCGGTCACCCGGTCGACTCGACCGCCGCCCACGCGGTCGCCGAGCACGCCGCCGACCACGGCGACGGGACCGTCGACGTTGTCCACCACCTGGCCGACTCGCGCGAGATCGAGCTCTCCCCGTTCGGCACGATCCCCCTGCCCGAACTCCACCTTTTCGGGCTGGACGTCTCGATCACCAAGTACACCGTCTACATGTGGATCGCGGCCGCGCTCATGCTCGCGATCTTCCTCCCGATGGCGCGCCGGCGGGGCGGGGTCCACCACGGCCTTTTCAACGCGTTCGAGGCGATGATCGTGTACGTCCGGGACGAGATCGTCTACGCCAACATCGGCCGCGAGGACGGCCGGCCCTACGTGCCGTTCATCGCCACGATGTTCTTCTTCATCCTGTTCATGAACCTGCTGGGCCTGGTGCCGTGGGGCGCGACGCCGACCGGCAACCTGGCCGTCACGGGCGTGCTCGCGCTCTGCTCGATGATCGCGATCGAGGCCAGCGGCGTGGTCGCCAACGGCCCCGTCAAGTATGCGAAGTCGCTCATGCCGGGGGGCGTGCCGATGATGCTGGCCCCGATCATGATCCCGATCGAGATCATCGGGCACTTCGCCAAGCCGTTCGCGCTGATGGTCCGTCTGTTCGCCAACATGACGGCGGGCCACGTGGTGATCCTCAGCATGCTGGGGCTCATCTTCATCCTGAAGACGTGGCTCGTGGTGCCGGTGTCGATCGGCTTCGCGCTGTTCATCTTCGTGCTCGAGATCCTGATCGCGTTCATCCAGGCGTACATCTTCTGCGTCCTGACCGCCGTGTTCATTCAGCTGTCCCGTCACCCTCACTAGAAGGAGAGAACCATGCCTGACGTCGCATTCGGACTCGGTTGGCTGGGCGCCGGACTCGGCGCGGGCCTGGCGCTGATCGGGGCCGGCCTCGGCATCGGTCGGCTCGCCGGTCCCGCCATGGAGGGGATCGCCCGCCAGCCCGAGGCCGCCGGTGAGATCCGGCTGACCATGATCATCGCCGCCGCCCTGATCGAGGGCATCGCGCTGTTCGCCCTCGTCATCTGCATCCTCATGGCGCTCAACCAGCCGGCGTAGCGGTCGACGCGGAGGGACGACGATGGAGCTCTTGAGCGCCGACCCGGGGCTGATCTTCTGGACGGTCGTCACGTTCGTCCTGCTGCTGGGGATCCTGTGGAAGTTCGCCTGGAACCCCATCCTGGGGGCGCTGGAGGCGCGCGAGAAGGCGATCCAGAAGACGATCGACGACGCCGAGCGCCTGCACGAGGAGGCCGAGGCGATGCTCGAGGAGCACGGCAAGCGCCTTGCCGAGGCGCGGCAGGAGGCCAACCGCATCTTCGACGAGGCGCGGCAGGCGGGCGAGCAGATGAAGCAGGACATGCTCGAGAAGTCCCGCGAGGAGGGGGCTCAGATCGTGGCCCGCGCCGAGCGGCAGATCCAGCTGGAGACCGAAGAGGCGATCGGCAAGATCCGCGCGCAGGCCGCCGACCTGGCGCTCAAGGCCGCGGAGAAGGTGCTGGAGCGCTCGCTGACGGGCGCCGACCAGCGGCGGCTGGCGGACGAGGCGATCGCCGAGCTGATCGGGGAGCGGAGCTGATCCGGTGAGAGCCGGGACGATCGCCCGCGTGTACGCCCGGACGCTCCTCGGGGAGGCCGAGCGGGAGCACGCGCTCGACGACGTGGACGCGTCGATGGCCGCGATGGTCGCGGCGCTGGGTGCGTCGCCGAAGCTCAAGCGGTTCCTGGAGGGGCCGCAGATCGAGCCCGCCGACAAGAAGGCCCTGCTGGAGCAGGTCTTCGCCGAGCAGGTCCACCCGCTGGCGCTGAGGTTCGTCTTTTTGGTGATCGACAAGCACCGGGAGACGCTGCTCGAGGAGATCGTGGCCGCCTGGGACGCGCTCTTGGACGAGCGCGCCGGCCGCCAGTCCGCCACCGTCACCGCGGCTACGCCGCTGGGGGACGACGTCCTCGAACGGCTCAAGGGCGCGCTCGAACGGCGCACCGGAATGACGATCCGGCTCGAGCACAGGGTGGACCCCGCGCTCCTCGGCGGGCTCGTCGTGAGGTCCGGCGACACGGTGATCGACGGGAGCCTGAGAACCCGGCTTCGGGCCCTCCGGCGCCGCCTCGCGGCGGCCGGCGCGGCCCCGTGGCAAGGCTAGTCATCGAAATCGACGCGAGAAGAATCGGAGGCATGAGCGAATGAAGATCCGGCCCGAAGAGATCACCTCGGTGCTCGAGCGCGAGCTCGAGAAGTACGAGGCGGCCCTCGACGTCGAGGAGGTCGGCACCGTCCTCGAGGTCGGCGACGGCATCGCCCGCATCTACGGTCTGACCGGCGCCATGGCGTCCGAGATGCTCGACTTCGGCAACGAGGTGTACGGCCTCGCGCTGAACCTCGAGGAGGACGTGATCGGCGCCGTCATCATGGGTGAGGACGTCGAGATCAAGGAGGGCGACGAGGTGCGCCGGACCGGCCGCGTGCTCTCCGTGCCGGTGGGCGACGCGCTGCTCGGCCGCGTGGTGAACCCGCTCGGCCAGCCGATCGACGGCAAGGGGCCGATCACCACCGACCGCCGCCGGCCGGTGGAGTTCCTGGCGCCGGGCATCGTGCAACGGCAGCCGGTGAAGGAGCCGCTCCAGACCGGGCTCAAGGCGATCGACTCGATGATCCCGATCGGGCGCGGCCAGCGCGAGCTGATCATCGGCGACCGCGGCACCGGGAAGACGGCGGTCGCGGTCGACGCGATCCTGAACCAGAAGGGCGGCGACGTGGTCTGCGTCTACGTCGCGGTCGGCCAGAAGGCCTCGACCGTCGCCAGCGTGGTGGAGCGCCTCGATCGCGAGGGCGCGATGGACTACACGATCGTCGTCACCTCCTCGGCCGCCAGCCCGGCGCCGCTCCAGTACATCGCTCCCTACTCCGGCTGCGCCATGGCCGAGCACTTCGTGTACACCGGCGCCGACGGCGAGCCGGCGTCGGAAGGCAACCGCGGCCGCCACACGCTGTGTGTGTACGACGATCTGTCGAAGCAGGCCGCGGCCTACCGCCAGCTGTCGCTGCTCCTGCGCCGGCCGCCGGGCCGCGAGGCGTACCCCGGCGACGTGTTCTACCTCCACTCGCGGCTGCTCGAGCGCGCCGCCAAGCTCTCGGACGCGAACGGCGGCGGGTCGCTGACCGCGCTCCCGATCATCGAGACCCAGGCGGGCGACGTGTCGGCCTACATCCCGACCAACGTGATCTCGATCACGGATGGGCAGATCTATCTGGAGCCGGACCTCTTCTACGCGGGGGTGCGGCCGGCGGTGAACGTCGGCATCTCGGTGTCCCGCGTCGGCGGCAACGCTCAGATCAAGGCGATGAAGCAGGTGGCCGGCCGGCTGCGGCTGGACCTCGCGCAGTTCCGCGAGCTGGAGGCGTTCGCCCAGTTCGGCTCCGAGCTCGACAAGGCGACGATGCAGCAGCTGGAGCGCGGCCGGCGGATGGTCGAGCTCCTGAAGCAGCCCCAGTACGAGCCGATGTCGGTGGTGGAGCAGATCGCGATCATCTTCGCCGGGACCCGGGGCCACCTGGACGACGTTCCGGTGGCGAAGCTCCGCGAGTTCGAGCGGAAGTACCTGGAGTTTCTGCGGAGCAGCAAGCCGGAGCTCCTCGAGCGCATCCGCACCGAAAAGGCGCTGGACGAGGAGATCGAGAAGGCCCTGGCCGACTCGGTCGCCGCCTTCAAGAACGACTACATGACCGGGGAGTCCTCGGAGGAAGCGGCGTAGGTGGTCGGTCGTGGGAATCCGCGCGGTACCGAGCGGGCCGATGCGCCCGGGTCGCAAGGCGCGACGAGGAGGCATAGCAGCGCTATGGTGACGAGGAGCAACGCGGCGAGCCGGGATGCAGCGGCTCGCGAATACCCGCGGATTCCCACGGCCGGCCACTGAGATGGCGAAGGCGAGAGAGCTCAAGCGACGCATCCGGTCGATCGACAACACGCGGCAGATCACGAAGACGATGGAGATGGTCGCCGCGTCGAAGCTGAAGCGCGCCCAGGACCGCGTGATTTCCGCGCGCCCTTTCGACCAGTTCATGCGGCAGGTGATCGCCCAGCTCCGGGAGGGCGCCGGCGAGTCGCTGGGCGACTTCCCGCTCCTGCGGGAGGAGCCCCGAAGCGGCCGTGCGGCGGTCCTGGTGGTGACGTCGAACCGCGGTCTGGCCGGCGCGTTCAACGCCAACCTGGTGCGCGCCGCGCGGGGGCTCCTGGCGGAGATCCGTTCGCGCGGCCTCGAGACCGAGCTCCACGTGGTCGGCAAGAAGGGCGCGGGCATGCTCCGCTACCAGGGCGACCCGCCGGATCAGACCATCATCGACCTCTCCGACCGTCCCACGTTCGAGGAGGCCGAGCGGATGACCGACCCGCTGATCGCTGCCTTCGTAGACGGGACGCTCGACGAGGTCCACCTCGTCTATTCGCTGTTCAAGAGCCCGGTGGAGCAGCGGCCGCAGGCCGCGCGAATTCTGCCGCTGCCGAGCGCCGCCGAGGAGGGGGAGGAGCGCGCCGAGCGGAAGTACGAGCCGGTGTACGAGTTCCTGCCTTCGCCCGAGATGATCCTGACGCGGCTGCTGCCGCTCTTTCTCAAGTACGCCGTCTACCGCGCGATCATCGAGAGCGCGGCGAGCGAGCACGGCGCGCGGCGGACGGCGATGAAGAACGCGACCGACAACGCCAAGGAGCTGATCCGGACGTTCACACGGCGGTACAACCGGGCCCGGCAGGCGCAGATCACGCAGGAGATCGCGGAGTTGGTCGGAGGGGCGGAGGCTCTTCGATGATTTCGTTCGATTTCCGCCGCGTCGGGATCGGGGACCGTGTCCCGGACCGTCGCCCAGTCGGCGAGCCTCCTCGCTTCGCTGCGGGGTCT